>JBCCUW010000601.1:0-2389 GCA_039196385.1 Pseudomonadota bacterium | reverse complement strand
CGGCAGAAGATCATCATTTAACGGTGTATTCAGTGGACAAATTCCCGCGCATGGTTGATTACATAGTGCCGTCGGGTGTGCGGATTGCGGATGCGGATCGGGTGCGGCTTGGGGCGCACCTGGCGTCGGGCACAACGGTTATGCACGAAGGATTTGTTAACTTCAATGCAGGCTCATTGGGTCCTGTGATGATAGAAGGGCGGGTTACCCCCGGCGTGATTGTTGACCGCGACAGCGACGTGGGTGCGGGCTCGTCCATCATGGGCACGTTGTCGGGGGGTGGTAAACAAACCAACGCCATCGGTCAGCGCACCTTGCTGGGGGCCAACGCGGGCACGGGCATATCTTTGGGTGATGACTGCATTGTCGAAGCTGGACTGTACCTGACAGCCGGTACCAAGGTGCGGTTGCCGGATGACTCTGTTGTGCAGGCGCGAGAGCTGTCTGGTCAAAATGGTCTGCTGTTCCGGCGTAATAGTCAGACGGGTAAGGTAGAGGCCGTCAGCGCTACCGGTACCAGCTGGGGTGGACTAAATAGCGCGTTGCATAATCAGGACTGATGCAGGCAGGTTGGCCTGACCTTCGCAAACTTGCCGCTAACTTTCCAATTGCCCCAGGTTGACGTGCACCAGGCTGCCGTTCAGCACGGGGCTACCCGCAGCCCACAGCAATGTCTGCGCAATCTCGTCCGGGTGCACCAGCCGGTTGTAGGCGCTCATGGCCTGCACGTCCGCCATGGCTTCCTCAGGGACGTGCTGGCGCAGCATCTCTGTATCGGTAAATCCGGGACAGATACAGGCCGTGTGGATCTGGCGTCCCGCCAGGTCTTGGCAAGTGGCGCGCATCATGCCCACCATGCCGTGCTTGCTCGTGACATAGCTGAACGAGCCGGAAACTGCTTTTTCCGACAGCGTAGATCCCACATAGAGAATACTCGATCCGGCATTCATGTAAGGAATTGCAAAGTAGTTCAGCGTGTTGGGCGCCACCAGATTGACCTCCAGTACGGCACGCAACTCATTGCTGGGGGTTTCCACCGCGCTGTCGTTTGCCATGCGTGCTGCATTGTGCACCAGGGTAATCTGCTCGGCGTTCTGCAGGAGTGGGGTAATCTGGGGGCCAATCTGTTCAATGAAGCCCGGTTCCCCCAGGTCGCAGTTAATATGGGTGACCGCGTCCAGCGGACAGCGCCGGCGTGACAGGTTGATCACCTGATAACCCGCTTCTAGAAAAGTCTCAGCGGTATGCAGGCCGATACCCGCGCTGGCGCCTGTGATTAACAGAGTTTTCATGGTTGATTCTCCAGCGTGCCGTGAGCAAACCCAGAAGTACTGGACCAGCGCGCAGTGGCCCACTGCCCCTCACCTGAAGAACAGCGCAGGGTGATTTCTCGAATGTCCAGGCTGTTGATTGCAGGTTGTTCGCGCAGTTCATTCAATAGATAAAAAGACAGCTCCTCTACGGTGATGTTGCGGACCGGCAGCAGGGTCAGGTCACGGTCGAGAAAAGGTATGCGTTCGTCGCCGAACAGGATATAGGTGTAGTCCGCATCCCGCTCGATCTTCAGGTAAGGTGAATGTTCCGGCATCAGAACCTGTTCATCCAGCGCGTCACACATCCCTTTAACGGCAGTTTTGAGGATGTTGTAGTCAAATGTCAGGCCGTCGTTACCCACCGGTGCTTGAATATCCAGGGCAACCTGAAAATTGTGCCCGTGCAGATGCTCCCGCTCAGTGGCGCTGAACAAGGTGAAATGCGCAGCTGCGAAATGCAAGTACTCTTTGCTGATTTCAATACTGGTGAGAGGTTCTTTTATAGGGTCTTTCATACGTTCATTCATAGCGTTCATGGCGGTCATAACGTCGGTGTTTGTGGCTTATTCTTCCTGTATTCGATCCAGTATCAGACCATAGAAGAAGTCGTTGTGCCGTGAAAAATACCAGCCTAAGTGGTTGTGACACTCGGCACAACTTGCCAGCCGCCAGACGTAACCGTAGAACCAGGAGTCTGCGGCCTGGGGCTCACCGGCAATGTCGCAGCCCAGAGCCTGGCTGAAGCAACCGATATGGAACGTAAAGTTGTGCGGGTTGGTAAAGGTATGGGCAAACCCGCCGTTCACCTCAATTTTGTAATCTATCCGGGTCAGGATGTGGGAGCACGTGGCGCAGTAGACAAACTGCCCGGTATCCGCATCTTGTGAGTCCAGGATCGATTGCAGCTGCGGATCCAGGGTGGATTGTTCCGGGTCTTTTATTTCGCTCATCTTCATTCATCGTTTTCATTCATCGTTTGCATTCATCGTTAGTGGGCTTAGATCAGTTCGCCTGACAGAGTCTCACGAGTTACATCCGCATATGCTTACCGGTTTGGGTTAAAGGTATAAGAATTT
>JBCCUW010000600.1:0-2390 GCA_039196385.1 Pseudomonadota bacterium | reverse complement strand
GTTTATCTGGACAACCCTCGAGTGATTATGTGCGGCGGTGGCGGACCCGGATCTTTGCCACCCAGAGCTGAGCGTACCGAAGACGGCGGCGTAAAAGTCTGGGGCCAATCCACCTTCATCAGCGGCTGCCACAACGCAACCTGGTGTTTCATGGCTGCGCCACTGATGCAAGGGGACGAGCCGGAGCTGGATGCAAATGGCAACCCGACTTTTAAAATGTGGTTTCTGCATCGTGATCAATGGGAAATTCTTGATACCTGGGACGTGGCCGGCCTGCGCGGCTCGGGAAGCCATGATGTAAAGGCAGACGGCGCCTACGTCCCCCCCGAGCTGATTGGTGTCGACCTGATGGTCACGCCAGCCCACTACGACAATCCGGTTTATCGTATGCCCGTGCCTCTGCGCCTGTCATACAACAAAGTTGCCGTGGCACTGGGTGTGGCCAAGGGTGCGTTGGAAGCGTTCGCCGATCTGGCCCAGAACAAGATACCCATGCTATCCAGCAGTACGCTGAGCAAGCGTCCGGTTGCCCAGCAGCGCATGGGTGAGGCGATGGCAAAGTATCGCGCCGCTCGCGCGTACGTCATGCAGGCGATGCAGGATGTTGAAGACGAGCTGGCCACTGGGCTCCCCGCGCCGGGAGCGGAAACCACCATTAACGCCAGGTTGGCCTGCACGCATGGCGCCAACGCCTGTATGGAGGTCGTGGATCTGCTGCACAATACAGCGGGCACCAGCGGCATGCGTATGGCTAGTCCGCTTGAACGCAAACTGCGGGACGCCCACGCCTGCGCCACGCACCGCTGGGTAGCACACCCATTGTTCCAGGATCTGGGCAGCATTTTCCTCGGCAACGAACCGGATCCGGAGTTCACCGGCCAGGGCGGACCCGCACCAAAGTAAAACAGGGGAATTATGATGAGCGAACAGGTGGCGGATCGAATTGCGGTGCAGGATGTCATGTTGCGCTACGCAGCCGGGGTAGATGAACGCGACATGGACATGTATCGCAGTTGCTTTGCTGACGACGTTGAAGTCGTCGGTTTTGGCGCTGATGTCTTCCACGGCGCTGACGCCTGGGTCAGTTACGTGGAGCAAGCTTTACAGCAGTACGGGCCGACACAGCATATGCTGGCCCCGCAGCTGGCCACTATCAACGGTGATGAAGCCACCGCTCGTACCGATGTGCAGGCACTACACTACATGAAACAACCCGAGGGTCAGACCCTGACCCTGTGGGCTACCTATAACTCGAACATGCGTCGCACACCACAGGGTTGGAAAATTACCCGGCACGAACTGGTCAGCCGTGGCACCAAGATAGACGGTCCCTGATGATCATTCCGCTGGCGGTGTACCCCAGCGATTGAAGTAGGTGACCTGTTCCGCCGGCAGCCGCTCCGCCCGGCGCAGCACTGCGCCTTTCGTGTACCCCGCCGGTAACATCACGGTCTGCGTCACGCCTTGCGGAATACCGAGAATTTCTGCAACCTCCGCCGCGCGTGCAGACAGCAGTGACGTCCACGTACTGCCAATTTGCCGCGCTCGCAGCGCCAGCATCAATGACCAGGCGGCGGGCAGTATGGAGCCATAAAAGCCGAGCTGCCCGGCGTTGTTCTGCGCGTCAGGTTCGCCATCGACACAAACAAACAGCATGGCCGGTATCTCATGCAGGCGCTCAATCAGCGCTTTGTGCGAGGCTTTCAACGGCATATTTCGCTCAGCCATGATGGCCAGCAGGATTTCTTTATAAATTGTCGCCACCGCCTGCTTCTGCGCCGGATCATCCACCACCAGAAAGCGCCAGTTTTCACCCCCCAGCCCTGTCGGCGCCTGTACCGCCACGTTGATACAATCGAATAACACCTCACGCTCGATGGGCCGGTCAAAGTCCAACTTGCGGCGCACCGATCGCGCCGTACTCAATACCTCGTCTATCTGCCCAAGATCAAAATCCATACCCGGCCTATGTTCTGTTGTCGTGACAGCCTACAATGATCGATTGTCGAAGTAACCTACCGGACCTTTATGACCGCGCTCTCCGTGTTAGACCTATCCCCCATTGTGCAGGGCGGTGATGCCCGCCAGGCGTTGCACAACAGCGCCGACCTGGCCAGACACGCCGAGCGGTTGGGATACGCACGTTACTGGGTAGCGGAACACCACAATATGAAAGGCATCGCCAGCGCCGCCACCTCCGTGGTGATTGGCCATATTGCTGGCGCAACGGAGACAATTCGAGTGGGCGCTGGCGGCATCATGCTGCCCAATCATGCACCCTTGATGGTGGCGGAACAGTTCGGCACGCTGGAAGCATTGTACCCCGGGCGTATTGATCTGGGCCTGGGCCGGGCACCGGGCACCGACGGTGTGACCGCCCAGGCGTTGCG
>JBCCUW010000599.1:0-2392 GCA_039196385.1 Pseudomonadota bacterium | reverse complement strand
GTATTTGCGTTTCCGGTCATGCGCCAGGGCTTTCGGTCCAGCGCGGACAAGCCGTTGCAGTATGTGATCGGCGGGGGCGAGTATGACCAGCTGAGGGTCTGGCGCGATGTGCTGCTGGAGGCGATTAACGAAGACAATCCGGGATTTGTCGGCCTCGACTGGGATTACAAAGAAACGCAGCCGCAGTTGCGGGTGCGCATCGACTACAACCGGGCCGCAGATCTGGGTGTGCCTATTGTTGATATCGGACGCACCCTGGAAACTTTGTTGGGCTCACGCCGGGTCACCACCTATCTGGATGAGGGTGAAGAATATGAAGTGATTCTGGAGGGCGAGCGGGCGGAACAGCGTACGCCGGCGGATATGGAAAATATCTACGTGCGCTCAACCACCACCCGGCAACTCATACCCCTGTCTAACCTCGTCAGCGTTGAGGAGTTTGCCGATTCGAACACCTTGAATCGCTATAACCGGGTGCGCGCCATCACACTGGAAGCCAATCTGGCGCCGGGTTTTGCCCTGCAGGAAGCGGTGGCTTATATGGACTCGCTGGTCCGCGAAAAACTGCCGGAAAAAGTGGTGGTGGATTACAAGGGGCAGACCCTGGATCTCCAGGAATCCAGTTCGTCGGTGTTGTTTGTCATGTTACTCGGTTTGGCCATCGTGTTCCTCGCCCTGGCTGCGCAGTTTGAGAGCTTTCGCCATCCGTTGATCATCATGCTGACCGTACCCATGGCTATTACCGGGGGGCTGCTGGGATTGTGGCTGGCGGGGATGACCATCAACATCTACAGTCAGATCGGCATGATCATGCTGATTGGCCTGGCGGCCAAAAACGGTATTCTGATTGTCGAATTTGCCAATCAACTGCGTGACGAAGGCATTGAATTTACCGAAGCGCTGTTGAGTGCCTGCGAAACCCGCCTGCGACCCATCGTGATGACAACCATTACCACTGCGGCCGGTACGATGCCGCTAATTTTCGCCAGCGGTGCGGGCGCGGAAACCCGTCAGGTGATTGGTGTTGTGGTCTTCAGCGGAGTGACTCTGGCTACGTTGTTCACCTTGTTTATTGTGCCGGTTGCCTACCGGCTGATTGCCGGGCGCGGTGTATCACCTCTGGCCAACAGCCATCGGCTGGATGAGGCGCTGGAGGCTATTCCGGACGCTGATCATATTGAAACCACCAGGACAGCCAACGGCTAACGATCGGTTCACGCGGTCGGCAGTTTCTGTTGTTACGAATTTGTGACAGTTTTACCGCCATCTGTATTCATTTTCAGGGTTATATGACGTCATAACAGCGTTCGTCATATGCTTGTCATAAGTCCTCCTTAGCTTTGTCCGCGATTTTTTTGGAGGCGACAAATGAGAGTTATTCTGGGGGCGCTGTTGTTCAGCGTGGTCATGCCGGTATTGGCGGATGGTAGAGTGCATGGCCGGATTACAGCGGACGGCGGTTACATTGCGGGCGCCATTGTGCGCATAGAAGCGCTGGGATTACAGACGACTACCACTTCGGATGGTCGCTATCAATTCAACAATGTGGCCTCGGGTGAGTACGCCATGGACGTGCAATACCTGGGCTACCAGCCGTTGCGCCGGATTCTGCTGGTCAACGCAGACAGCGTCGAGCTCGATCTGGTATTGCGCTCGACTGTGGAAGAAATTGTTGTGTACGCCCAGGCCAGCAGCACGGCGTCAGCGCTGAATCAACAACGGGCTCAGGATCACATCGGGTCCATCCTCACCAGCGACGACTTTGGTCAGCTGCCCGACGCCAACTTAAGCGAAGCACTACAGCGGGTTCCTGGTGTATTCCTTGAGCGTGATCAGGGTGAAGGACGCTTTGTGGGCATTCGGGGCATTGATCCAGGTTTAAACGTCACCAGTATTAACGGGATCAACCTGCCCTCACCAGAAAGCGGCACACGAGCCGTGGCTCTGGATGTGATTCCTTCGGAATTGTTGGAAACTCTGGAAGTGAGCAAGTCTTTTACTCCGGACATGGATCCTGACGGCATTGGTGGGTCGGTCAATGTCAGAAGCCTGTCCGGTTTTGACCGCGTAGGGCAAACCCTGAAGCTCAAGGCTGAAGCAAGTCGTAATGATCTCGAGGACGAAACCAGCCCGAAGTTTTCCGCCACGTTTACCGATACGTTTGGACTGGCCGGGGGAGACGAGAACTTTGCGATTGCTGCGGCAGTGTCCTGGTTTGATCGTGACTTCGGTTCTGACAATGTCGAAACGGACGGTGGATGGCCGTTGGGCCTTGAAACCACGGGTGGAGACGAATTTCGCGGTGCTGAAGAAATTGAACAGCGCAACTATGTCATCAATCGAAAGCGCCTGGGTGCTGCGTTAAACCTGGACTTCAGACCCAGTGAAACAT
>JBCCUW010000598.1:0-2393 GCA_039196385.1 Pseudomonadota bacterium | reverse complement strand
GCAAGCCCTGCACCGGGATTTCAGACACCAGTCTTTGCCCCTGCACCCCCAGTTGCGACACAAAGGCGAGACTGCCGGTGGTGGCAACCATGCGCACAATGGCGGGGATGGAGCGCAGCTCCATGACCACGTTGATCTCCACACCCGCTTCGCGCAGGCTGGTATCAACAATCTGCCGTATGGCGCTGCCACCCTCAAAGCCGACAAAGTTCTGACCGTCCAGTTGTGCGACGTTAATACCCGGCTTGCCGCCGCGCTTGGTGATGAGACCAGTGAGCGGGTTGTCTGCGGCGGCAATCAGCACAATATGGTCGTCGAGCAATGGCTTAATCTCCAAACCCCGCGTGCGTACGGGTTGGGTCACCAGACCCAACTCCAGGCGACCGTTGGCGACATCGCTGGCGATTTCGCTGCTGCTGGCCTCTTTAACCTGAAAATGCACGCGCGGATAGTCGCGCTGAAATTTGGCAATAGCATCAGGCAGCACAAAAGACACGGCCGTGGCGCCACCGCCTATCCGCACGGTGCCGCCGGCGACGCTGCGCTGGCTGGCCACTTCCCGCTTCAAGCTGTCGTAGCGGTCAATCAGTACCCTGGCTTCGCTTTCCACCAGCCGGCCGACATCGGTCAGCTGTGCACCCTTGCGGCTGCGATTCAGCAGCGGTGCGCCAAATTCTTCCTCCAGTTGCTGTATGCGCCGAGTCAGGGCTGGTTGGGTCAAACCAAGGCGGCTTGCGGCTTCGGTGATCGCACCAGCATCAGCGACGCTGACGAGCGTACGCAGAAGGCTCAAATCCACAAACAAGACCTCATGCAGGGGGGTGTTGAGTATTTAATCATAAAAAAATTGTATGTTATACATGCAAACTATCCATTTTACGCATGTAAAATGCTCTGTTAGATTAGCCGCCTTCGCACACCGAGAGGTCTTATCATGCTTGACGCTTATCGAGCCCACGCAGCAGAACGCGCTGCCCAAGGTATTCCCCCGCTGCCCCTGTCTGCTGAGCAGGTTGGGGAACTGATTGAATTGCTGAAGTCACCTCCGGCCGGTGAAGAAGACTTTCTGATGGACCTTCTCACCAATCGTGTGCCCCCGGGTGTGGATGATGCTGCGTATGTTAAAGCTGCCTTTCTGGCAGACCTGGCCAAAGGTGAGGCCAGCTGTGGCCTGATTGATCAGGCCCACGCAATCCGTCTGCTGGGTACCATGCTGGGTGGCTACAACATCATGCCGCTGGTTGAGTTGCTCGATGATGCGACGCTGGCCGGCCTGGCTGCTGAAGAGTTGAAAGGCACGTTGTTGATGTTTGATGCCTTTCATGACGTCGCAGAAAAAGCGAAAGCAGGTAACGCGCACGCCCAGTCGGTGATGCAGTCCTGGGCAGATGCGGAGTGGTTCCAGCAGCGCGATACATTGCCTGAAAGCATTACTCTGAGCGTGTTCAAAGTCACCGGTGAAACCAACACGGACGATCTGTCACCCGCGCAGGACGCCTGGTCTCGGCCTGACATTCCGCTGCACTCCCTGGCTATGTTGAAAAACCCGCGCGAAGGCATCACGGATGCTATCGGCCAGATTGAAGCGCTGAAGAACAAAGGTCACGGCGTGGCCTATGTGGGTGATGTAGTCGGCACCGGCTCGTCCCGTAAAAGTGCCACCAACTCTGTGCTGTGGACCACCGGTGATGACATTCCGTTTGTGCCGAACAAGCGTCAGGGTGGCGTAGTGCTTGGTGGAAAAATAGCGCCGATCTTTTTTAATACCCTGGAAGACTCCGGTGCGCTGCCGATCGAATGCAGCGTCGATAACCTGGCTATGGGTGACGTGATTGTACTGAAACCTTACGCCGGCAGAATTGAAACCGAAGCGGGTGAGCTGATCAGTGAATTCAGTTTAAAAACCGATGTCATCCTGGACGAAGTCAGGGCTGGTGGACGTATCCCGCTGATTATTGGCCGGAGTCTGACCGAGCGTGCACGGGAAGCGCTGGAACTCGGTCCAACAGATATATTCCGCCGTCCGGAAGATCCGGGCACCAGCGACAAGGGTTTTACCCTGGCGCAGAAGATTGTCGGCCGGGCCTGTGGTTTAGCGGAAGGGCAAGGCGTTCGCCCGGGTACCTACTGTGAGCCGCGGATGGGTACGGTTGGTTCTCAGGATACCACCGGTCCCATGACCCGGGACGAGTTGAAAGAACTGGCGTGTCTGGGCTTCTCTGCAGATCTGGTGATGCAGAGTTTCTGTCACACCGCCGCTTATCCCAAGCCGGTGGATATCGAAACCCAGCACACGTTGCCGGATTTTATTCAGAACCGTGGTGGGGTTGCCCTGCGGCCCGGTGACGGCATTATCCACAGCTGGTTGAACCGCATGCTGTTGCCTGATCAGG
>JBCCUW010000597.1:0-2403 GCA_039196385.1 Pseudomonadota bacterium | reverse complement strand
CTGCCGGGGTGCGGATCGCTGACGCCAGTCGCATCAGGCTTGGCGCTTACCTGGGTGACGGCACCACGGTTATGCACGAAGGTTTTGTCAATTTTAACGCCGGGGCTATTGGCCCGAACATGGTCGAAGGCCGAATCTCTCAGGGTGTGACTATTGATGCAGGCACCGACCTGGGCGGCAGCGCCAGTACCATGGGCACACTTTCCGGGGGTGGGGAAATGGTGATCAGTCTCGGCAAAAACTGTCTGATCGGGGCGAACGCCGGTACCGGCATTCCGCTGGGAGATCGCTGCACCATCGAAGCAGGCCTTTATATTACTGCGGGCACAGTAGTCAGCGTGGTCGACGAAAACCGCGAAGAAGTTCGTAAGGTTAAAGCCCGAGAGCTGGCCGGCGGGTCAGACATGCTGTTTATTCGCGACAGTCAGACGGGTCAGGTGCTGTGCCGCACGAATCGCCGGGCCATCGAACTGAATGATGCCCTGCATGCCCACAACTGAAGGCGCTGCAACCGGATGAGCGACTCTGACCCGACACAGAAGGCTGTGCTGGATCTTGCCACGCAGCTGATGGCGCAGCCCTCGGTAACACCGGAAGATGCCGATTGTCTGCAGATTCTCGGCGCGCGACTCCAGCAGCTGGGCTTTCAACTTGAACGTCTGGATGCGGCTGAGGTCAGCAACCTGTGGGCCACCCGGCAGTTCGGCGCGTCAGCAGCCGACGCACCGCATCTGGTATTTGCCGGACACACGGATGTTGTCCCCAGCGGACCGGAGGCGCAGTGGGATTCGCCACCTTTTACACCCACGCTGCGTGACGGCGTGTTATTCGGGCGTGGTGCGGCAGACATGAAATCCAGTCTGGCGGCCATGGTCGTCGCGTGCGAGCAAATGCTTGCGAGGACGTCTCCCACCGCCGGCACATTAAGTTTCCTTCTAACCAGCGATGAAGAAGGTCCAGCCCAGCACGGCACCCGCCACGTTGTGGACACATTGGCAGAACGAGGTATTCGCCCTGACTTCTGCATCGTCGGCGAACCAAGCTCATCCGTACAGATCGGTGATGTAGTGCGTTGCGGACGGCGTGGCTCAATCAACGGGGAACTGGTGATCAAAGGTGTCCAGGGCCATGTGGCGTACCCGGACGATGCCGATAACCCGATCCACGCAGCCATGGCTGCGCTGCACAGCCTGACCCAGCACGCCTGGGATGAGGGCAACGAATACTATCCCCCCACCAGCCTGCAGATCTCTAACATCAACGGTGGCACCGGCGCCACCAACGTCATACCGGGAGAGCTCAGGGTCTGGTTTAATCTGCGCTTCAGCACAGAACAGACAATCCCCGGCATTCAGGCCAAAGTGACTGAAATTCTGGCCCCGTACCAGTTGGACTACAACCTCGACTGGCATATCTCGGGTGCACCCTTTCTGACCCGTCAGGGCCGTCTGACGGATGCCGTTCGGGAAAGTATCGCGAGGGTTACCGGGCTGACCTGCGAACTGTCTACCTCCGGCGGCACCTCCGATGGCAGGTTCATTGCACCGTGGGCGGGCGGAGATCATCAGGTCGAGGTAGTGGAGGTTGGACCCACCAACGCCACGATTCACAAGATCAACGAATGCATCAGCCTGACCGAACTAGCGCCGTTGGCACACATTTATGCGGGCATCGCTGAACGCCTGCTGATACCTGAGGCGTTCGAGTAAGCCCGTGAAAAAATACGTACTGTTTGGCCTTGCGGTTTTTCTGTGCTGTCTAATCGCGCTTGCGCCCGCCGGTATTGTCGATCGCCTGGTTGAACAGAACACGCAAATGGAACTAACAGAGGTTCGCGGAACGCTCTGGTCCGGTCATGGTCAGCTGGCACTCAGCTTACCTAATCAGACCATTTTGCCAGTCAGGTTAAGCTGGTCGTTCCAGCCCCTGACTCTGATAAGCCTCGCCCCAGGCTTCGAGTGGTCACTACAAAATTCCGAACTGCAGCTGCAGGGTGATGCCGCAACCTCGCTCAGCGCGCAGACGGTCAGTCTCCAGGGGCAAGTGGGCGCCACGCCGCTTAATCGCTGGCTGGACTTGTACGACATTGTGCTGGCGGGTGAATTTGTCGTTCACCCGACCTCTTTGCTTGTCGCTGACACCAAGCTGAACGATATCAAAGGCCAGATCGACTGGAGCGGTGGCATGGTCCGATATACTTTGTCAGGCGTGTTGCACGAAGTTGACCTTCCCCCGTTACGCGCATATCTCGAGCGCAATGACCAGGACCAACCTACTGCCACTGTATTTACCCTTGACGGCAGCACGCCGCTGATTATTGCCAGTCTGACGGAAAACGGTTTTGCCAGAATTGGGATGACAAAATTGTTCACCAAGTTGCTACGCACCCCATGGCCCGGTAGT
>JBCCUW010000596.1:0-2405 GCA_039196385.1 Pseudomonadota bacterium | reverse complement strand
GTAGGTGTAAGCGACCCACAAGTTGACAATACCCATCAGGGTAAAGGCCAGTGTCCAACCGTAAGTGAGCGTCAGCCAGGCGCTGTCCGGCAGGCGCAGCGCCTTGCCCAGCATTTTCTGGATCAGGTAGATGCCTTTCCACCAGTAGGCCCCGACCAGCACCGCCGCAATAAGCCAGTTGACGATACTGGGTTTCCATTGGATAAAGGTTTCGTCGCGCAGCACCAGGGTCATACCGCCAAGAATCATGCTGGCCCAGAACGTGATTTTCAGTTCATTGCCGATCGGCTTTTTCAGCAGCCAGTACAGCGCTACCTGCAGGGTGACACCAGCCAACAGCACGCCGGTGGCCAGAAAAATATCGCGAGTGACAAAATACACCACCACAAACGCCAATATGGCGATGTAATCCAGTAGTTGTTGCATAGAAATTGGGTATCCTTGCGCGCCAGATTCAGTCAAATTCAGTTTAGTGCGATGCAAATAAGTTGCAGGGAACTGCCGAGCAGACCCATGGCGCGCTAAGTTTAACAAACATGTTGTCGCGAAAACTATGACTCAGGTTCTCAGCATCCATCCAACCCACCCACAGCAGCGTCTGCTACGTAAGGCTGTGGAAGTGCTGCACAAAGGCGGGCTGGTGGTGTATCCCACCGACACCACGTACGCGCTGGCCTGTCATATTGGTGACAAGGCCGCCCTGGCTCGTCTGGTTGCCTTGCGCCGTTTGCATAAACACCATCAGTTTACGCTGGCCTGCCGGGATCTCCGCGAAATTGGCACGTATGCCCGCGTCGACAATATGGACTATCGATTGCTGAAACGCTGCACCCCCGGTCCGTTCACCTTTATTCTGCGTGCCACCCGTGAGGTGCCGAAACGCCTGGTGCATGAAAAGCGGCGCACCATCGGCATTCGGGTACCGGCGAATCCTTTGGCGCAGGAACTGTTGGCTTTGCATGATGAGCCGTTGATGACAACCACGCTGCGCTTGCCGGATGCGGAAGAGCCGCTGCTAGATGCTGACAGCATCCTGGCTGAGCTGGGTAAACAGGTGGATTTGATTCTGGATAGCGGTAACTGCGGCAATGTGCCGTCAACGGTCATAGATCTGACTGGTGAATTGCCTGAAGTCATCCGCCAGGGCCTGGGTGAGGTGGATTTTCTCGATCAGTAATTGCGCTTGCTTCCTTTGCATCCTGAACGCATGCCCAGACATGTCTCGATCAGTTAGACTCGGCCCATGCTTGACCTGCTCACCGATTTTGCCGCGCGCCCCCCTTGTTTTTCCGTGCTGACCAGTAAAGTTCTCTGGACTGATAAACATTTGGCCGAACAGATGTTGCGCTTTCATCTCGATCCCGAGCAACCGCTGGCTTCGCGCACCGTGGGTGAGATTGACGCTGCCGTCGACTGGCTGAACAGCCGATTTGCCCTGGCAGGTAAACGGGTGATGGATCTGGGCTGTGGACCGGGTTTGTATGCGGAACGGCTGCACGCCTGTGGCGCGCGGGTCACAGGGGTGGATTGGTCAGCTTCCTCCGTGGAATATGCGCAGCAACGCGCCCGGGAGGGCGGCTGGCAGATCGACTATGTCCAGGCCGATTACACCGTTGACCCATTGCCGGTGGAGATGGATCTGTGTCTCTTAATCTACTGCGACTTCTGCGCGCTGTCCCCGCCGCAACGCCAGGCGTTGCTGGCGCAAATCCGGCGGTCGCTGGCACCGGGCGGCCAGCTGGTCCTGGATGTTTTTGGGATGGGCACGTTTGCGCAGCACACTGAGTCGGCACAGATCGAACATCGGTTGATGAACGGCTTCTGGTCTGCTGACGATTACGTTGGCCTGTTGAAGTCGTTCAAATATGCTGACGAGGCGGTCACGCTCGAGCGTTATCTGATCATCGAACAGTCCCGCCATTGGCAGGTTTATAATTGGCTGCAGCACTATTCACCGGATTCTCTGACCCGGGAGTTTGCCGCGGCCGGATTTAAGGTGGAGCAATTGTTGGCCGGATTTACGGATGAGCCCGCGGCGCTGGATAGCCCTTTGATTACGGCGATTGCGCAGATTTAAGCCAAGCGTCGGATAGACGCGCGAATGCTGGGTCGAAAGATCAGCCCATCTGGCTGCCATCATCTTCCCGGTCCGACCAGACCGCATATTCATTGCCGTTGGGGTCCGTAAAGTGTAAACGGCGCCCGCCGGGAAAGTGATAAGTTGGTTGTTTGATGGTCCCTTCAGCCTGGACAATTTTCCTTTCAGTGCTCTCCAGATCCGTACTGTAGAAAATAATCAGAGCGCTGCCTTTGGCGGCGTCCACGGTGGCATCTGAGCGGTAAAACCCGCCATCTACCCCCTGGTCTGCAAACGCCAGATAGTCGTCTCCCCAAGCCTCCATCTG
>JBCCUW010000595.1:0-2419 GCA_039196385.1 Pseudomonadota bacterium | reverse complement strand
CTCGTCGGCAGAGATCCGTGAAGATGTCTTTCGGAGCTATAACGAGCGCATGGACGAAGGCATGCAAGAGAAGCTCTGGGAAGAAGAGAAAGGCGGCAACAGTTATTACCTGAACAGACATGGTAAGTCCGGCGTCAACATGCCCTGGGAAGTATTTGAGTTCTACGACTTCATACGCCGACCGGATTTAGCGGAATTTGAACTGAATTGACACCGCGTTTTGCGGACCTGACCAGGAGACAGTTATCGTGAGTGACTTTGGTTATCGAACAACCGCTGCGGAAGTGGTGGCAGGCATCGATTTGAGCGGCAAACAGGCGGTTGTCACCGGCGCTTATTCCGGCATCGGCTTGGAAACCGCCCGCGCGCTGGCGGGTGCAGGCGCGGATGTGGTCATTGCCTGCCGTGACCTGCCTCGAGCGCAACAAACAGCAGCGGATCTTAACGCCGAACTTAATCCCGAATTGGGCGCGGACCGCGTTGCCGCTGAAGCACTCGACCTGAGTGATCTGGCGAGCGTGCGCAGCTTTGCTGAGCGTTATCTCAAGTTGCACTCCACCTTGCACATATTGATCAACAACGCGGCGGTAATGGCCTGTCCGCAAGACAAAACCCGCGATGGTTTTGAAATGCAATTCGGCACCAATCACCTCGGCCACTTTGCGCTATTTCTGGGGTTGCAGCCTGCACTCCTTGCCGCTGGCGGTGCGCGGGTGGTGTGTTTGAGCTCAACCGGACACTTTTTAAGCCCGGTGCATTTTGATGACATCGGATTCGAGCAGCGCACTTACGACCCGTGGCTGTCTTATGGTCAGGCCAAAACGGCAAACGCGCTGATGGCGGTGGGGATTCAAAAGCAGTTTGCTGAAGATGGGATTGAAGCTTTTGCGGTGCATCCGGGCGGCATAATGACCAACCTGCAGCGTCACATGGATCCTGCGGATATCCAGGCGCGTGGCTGGGTAGACGAACAGGGCAACGTAAACGAACTGTTCAAGACAACTGAGCAGGGGGCCTCCACTTCCGTGTGGGCGGCCACCGCACGTGCGCTGAATGGTCGTGGCGGGCGTTACCTGGAAGACTGTAGTGAAGCGAAGGTGTTGGACACACCCTCCCAGGATTTTACCGGGGTCATGAATTACGCTGTGGATCCTGAGGCCGCCCAACAACTGTGGGATGTGAGTCTGGCGCTGCTGGAGTCGGCTTAAGCGGGGGCAGGTAAGCTGAGTTAATCCGGTAGTCCCAATATTCTTTTGGCAATCACGTTCAATTGAATCTCGGAACTGCCGCCTTCGATGGAGTTGGCCTTGCTTCGCAGCCAGTCCCGGGTCAACGCCAACTCCGCTTCCGTGGAACTTTCCCCCGTCCAGGCCAGTGCCTGAGTACCGACGATGGACAGCGCAATTTCCAGACGCTGTTTGTTCAATTCCGTGCCGCAGTATTTCATGGCTGAAGCCAGTAGCGCCTGCTCATCCGATTCTTCTGCGCGGCGTGCTAACAAGCGAAACGCGTCATCGTTAATCTGTTGTGTAGCTACTGAGCTGCGTGGGTTGTCGTGTGCAGAGGCGGCAGGATAAGCTTTGAGTAGTTTGTCCAACCGCAGGCCATCGCCACCCAACTCCGCTTCGCCGATGCCGGCAATCATGGTCCGCTCCAGCTCAAGCAGTCGCTTGGCCAGACGCCACCCGTCATTCAGCTCGCCAACCAGATGGGATGCGGGTACCTCGACGTTGTCGAAATGTACTTCGCAAAATGGAGAGTGGCCGCTGATCAGGTGAATGGGTGACGCTGAGATGCCGGGGCTGGCCATGTCGATCAACAGAAAACTGATGCCCTGGTGTTTGGGTGCGTCTTTATCGGTGCGGACCAGGCAGAACATCCAGTCGGCATAGTGTGCGTACGACGTCCAGATTTTTGCCCCATTGATCACATACTGATCACCCACCCGCTCGGCAGAAGTTCTGAGCGAAGCCAGATCTGAGCCCGCCCCGGGTTCGGAGTAACCCTGGCACCACAATATGTCACCACGGGCGATGGGGCGCAGGAACTTCTCTTTCTGATACGTTGTGCCACATTCCAGCAACAGCGGACCAATCATGATTGTGTCCAGACTCTGCAGCGCAGAGCGCGCATTAATGCTTGTCAGCTCCTCTTGCAGGACGGCAGCTTCTGCTGCGTTCAGTCCGGCGCCCCCGTATTGTTCTGGCCATTGGGGCACTGTCCAGCCCTGTGCAACCATTCGTTCCAGCCAGACCTTGGACTCCGGATTGGGAAAGACTTGCTGGCTACCACCCCGGACCAGTTCTGTGATATCACCTGGTGTACGCATGGATGGGGGGCAATTTTCGGCCAGCCATGTGCGCACGTGAGTTCTGAATTCTTCTAGCTTGTCCTGTTGAGTTGGCATTGTTTGAACTGT
>JBCCUW010000594.1:0-2438 GCA_039196385.1 Pseudomonadota bacterium | reverse complement strand
TTCTCCCATCCCATACATTCTCTTACAAAAAGCACTCTACAAAGGAAGGATCTGTCCATCCAAAAGCGCACACTATATCTCTGGCTACACATTAGCTAGAAGCAAACGGTAAAAAAAGGAATAAACGGCGGGGCGGAGCGGCACCCTGGTGCCGGTCTTCAAACTGCCTGGAAGACCAGCCGCATGGATAACTGCAGCGACCTGGCTTCGATCGCAGGTATGCGCTTCAGTCGAATCACTACTGACCTGAGGCCCGGCAACGATGGCGGGGGTCAGGTCTGAATTTAAGTGGGTTGATGTGTTTTGCGCGTGTTACAGCGGTAACACATCAGCCCGAGTTCTTTATGCTTCCTTTCACTTTACTGTGCACCCAGTCGGGTACCGCTTTTGTCGGCATTCTTGTTTGCCGATGCACCGCACTAATGTGGTGCATTGTTGAACTCAACGGAGTCCCGTCTGCACATAACGTCGGCTGTAGGGTAAGCTCCTGAGATCAATTGCTTGAGGGCTGGCTCGCACCGGTTCGTCTGGTGCTCATTTCGGGTGTTGCTCTTACGCCGTCAAGACTTGCTGATACATGCTTGCTTCTACACGAAGCACATGGGATCTTAACAGTGTTTGCTAAGCCCTTCAAACCTTTAGAAATTTCCCAGACGGATCAATTTAATCGCCAATATGAGTGTGCGCTACATCGATATCCAGCAACCGGATGACGTTGGTCAGCGTCTGGATAATTTCCTGATGCGGCAGGTGAAGGGTGTGCCACGGTCCATGATTTATCGAATTGTGCGTAAAGGGGAAGTGCGGGTGAATGGCGGTCGGGTTGCGGTCAGTTATCGGTTGGCGCTGGGGGACAAAGTCCGTTTACCGCCTATACGTCAAAGTGTCGATAAGCCCCTGCAGCCCAACGAGGACCTGGCTCAAAAATTATTGAACGGGGTGTTGTTTGAAGACGACAACCTGCTGGTGCTCAACAAACCATTTGGCGTTGCAGTGCACGGGGGCTCAAACATTCGCTATGGGGTGGTTGAAACCCTGCGTCTGCACTATGGCAATGATCGCCTTGAACTGATCCATCGGCTTGATCGCGATACCTCAGGCTGCCTGGCTCTGGCCAAGAACCGGCGTGTGCTGAAAGAACTGCAGGCCGCGTTTCGAGAGCGTCAAGTCAAAAAGCTCTATGATCTGATGGTCTGGGGTAACTGGCCGCGTCATACGCGCACCGTACAGAAAAAACTGCAGCGCTACACCACAGCGTGGGGCGAAAGAAGGGTGCGTGTATCGGCCCAGGGTCAGAGTGCTCGTACGGACTTTGATATTGTCGAATCAGGGACTCAGGCCACTTGGCTGCAGGCTCGGATACATACAGGACGTACCCACCAGATCAGGGTGCATGCGCAAGCGAGCGGTCACAGCATTGTGGGGGATACCAAGTACGCTGATCCGGACCACGGTCGCAGCCCACCTGTTGAGGTAGCGCGCCTTTGTCTGCATGCGCGCAAACTGGTCCTGCCTTATGCCGGTAGCCATTTGAAACTGCACGCGGCGGTGCCATCGGATATGCATGATATATGGCGCCAGATCGATCAACGCGATTTCTCCTGATGCGGGCATGACTTGCGCCGGATCCGTGTCGGAATATTGCCAGACCTGGCAAAAACCTTCGATTATTCAGATGCTTGAAGTGTGCCGGGTAACGCAAATAAGGCGGGCTCGCTCTTTACACTTTGATGTTGGATACCTATGATGGCCGCCGCCATGGATACAGCGTCTCCCGCTAAACTGAAATACCTTGATCTGGCGCGTGCTGGTGCAGTGATTGAGCGTGAGGTGAGGGCTGCTGACTGTGGTCGCCTGGCGGAGATCGTCGCAGATCTGGCGGATGGCCGGGTCGAACTGCAGTTCACGCTCGACGATGATGGATCAGTGCACGTGCGGGGTACCGCGCAAATGGACTGTCAAATTGACTGCCATTTATGCCTCAGCCCGCAACCGTTTCAGCTGCAGGCTGCGTTTAGCGGCGTGGTGGCACAGAAGGAACCGGAACACACTGATGATGCAGATGTACCATCAGGCGAGACGCACAATTGGGATGCGCAACCGATCATCGTGGCAGACGGTCATCTGAATGTGGTCGAGCTGGTGGAAGATGAACTGATTCTTCACGTGCCGAACCGGGTTTGCTTTGATGCAGACTGTACCCGTCGGCCGGTGATGGAGTTTGGTCCTGTGGAACCCCAAGGCGGGACGTCTTCATCAACCAGGCCAGAGGCGGACAACCCGTTTGCGGTGTTGCGGGACCTCCAATTGGGCGGTTCCGGAGACGGCGGGGCCAGTTGAGGCAACAGCCCGATAAGAAGGGTTGAGAAATGCCAGGAATTTAAGCAGACAAGCAGACAAGCAGACAAGCAGACAAGCAGACAAGCAGACAAGCAGAC
>JBCCUW010000593.1:0-2444 GCA_039196385.1 Pseudomonadota bacterium | reverse complement strand
GACGACAGTGCGTGGCTACCTGTGCAAGTTCTTCCCGAGTTCAGGGGCGAGTTGCGCAGTCAGCCCTTTCCTAACCTAGCGGTTACCCAGGTGTTGCGGCCGTTAGAGCTGCCGAATCTTCCGCAGCAGCCAGGCCGGGCCACGCTGCAATACGCGTTCGGCAGCGACGTGGTAGGTCGCTTGCGACTTGATTTGCGCTGTCACGAAGCTGACGACATCCGGGTGCACTACAGCATTGACGAGAGCTTTGCCCGCGCCACAACGGATAGCTTTAGTACGCGGAGACCGCTTGATCATCCGGACATGCAGATTTGTGAGCCTGCGTTTGCCCTGCACAGTTTCAGATTTGTGCGGGTGGAGTACACCAACGGCGCCACGGAGGTCGAAGATGCCTTTGCGTTGCGTGTCGCGTACGCGCAGCAACCGGCGCTGAAGATGCGCTCAGATCACGCCACCTTAAACGAATTGATCACTGTTCTGCATAACAGTATCAGTGGTGTGGCCATGCCCGTGCCCATGCGCGGAGTGCAACAGGCAGAGCGCTTGCCCGATGCAGGTTATGCGGCAACCTGGGTGCCGATGTTTGCGCAACAGGAAAGAGCGCACCCGCTGGTGGCAAAATGGCTGGCTGATATGGCGCTGGCAAATCAGAATCCCGATTTTGATGGGCCTAATATTCCGCCGATCCCCTCGGCACTCTCCTCGCCAGTCCCCTCGCCAGTCCCCTCGCCAATCATAGGCAACAACACCCGTACGGATGCTGTGGCGCAGCTTGAAACGTTCATTCATTTGTTGTGGGCTGTGTACCGCCATCATGATGATCGACCGTTGTTGGAGAAATATTATCCGTTGGTGCGCGCCGCAACTCTCGCCTATCGCCATCAAGATGAGAAACTGCTGCGCAAGGACGTTGATCCCCAGCTGTTTGGGCGCGACTACGACGCAGCTCTGGTGGCCACATGCACATTTTACGGTACGTTGCAGATTGTGGCACAGATGGCGGCAGTGCTCGGCCTCATGGCGGATCGTGAGTTGGTTCAGGGGCTGGCGGATGCTCTGCGCAACGAGTTCCGGCGACGTTATCTCACGGCTGATGTCTATCTGGTGGGTGAAACGCAATCGGGATTTGTGGCAGCGCTGTATAACAATCTTTTAGAGGAGCCAGAACAACAGCTGGCCGCGCAGGGTTTAATCCGCAAGCTGCAGGAAAATCAATATCACGCAGACGTAGTGCCTGCGGTACTTCGCGGCCTGTTGCCCACCTTGTCGCGGGCTGGGCGCCTGGACATGGCGTACATGGTGCTGTTGCAGACCTCTCAACCGAGTTGGTTTGGAAATATCAATGCAGGCAGCAAGCTGGTTGCGCGGCAGCCCGGCGTGTTTGACATTGCAGAAGTGGGGCTCCTGGAATGGTTGGTGGAATCCATGATGGGTATTACCCTGGATGATCGTTATGGTGCCGAAGACAATGCGTACAAGCGGGTGCGTATTCAGCCGATGCCACCCTTTGGTAAACAATTCCTCGCGGGCTCACCCATACAGTTTGTTGAAGCTGAGCTGCACACCATTCAAGGCGTTTTTGTGGTCAAATGGCAGATCGGACCACATAAGTTCACGTTAGACGTGGTCATACCGCCCAGCAGCACGGCTACGGTCGTGATGCCAGATGGCATTGAACATGCGGTCACTAGCGGCAGGCATGCCTTTGTCATGGATTTTGACGCGGGCGGTGATGGTATACCGACGCTGTTGGACACCAATGTCAGCTAGTTTGGGCTGGCGGTACACGACCATCTGCGCGGGTCAGGAGGAAGCACACTGATGGATGGCATACACGACCTGGGGGGTAAACACGGGCACGGCCCGGTGGTTGATATGCTGCCATCTGATGCTAGTGAGCCTGAGTACGTGGCCTTTTCGGAGCACTGGCACGCAGTCGTTTTCAGCATTATCAACACGCTGCATCGCACCGGGATTGCACCGAATGTGGACTATTTCCGTCATGCGGTGGAGCGGATTGAGCCGGTTAATTATTTGCATGATGGATATTATGGGCGCTGGCTTGGAGCGGCGGAAACCATCCTTGTCGAAGCTGGAAAGCTAACCCAGCAGGACGTTTCCTCGCGAGCGCATGCGCTGGGTGCGGATCCAGCTGATCCGGTTGCTGCGCGTCCTGAAAAACGCGCAGACTTTGCGCCCGACTCGCGGCAGGCCA
This sequence comes from Pseudomonadota bacterium, assembly GCA_039196385.1. Classification (GTDB taxonomy): domain Bacteria; phylum Pseudomonadota; class Gammaproteobacteria; order Pseudomonadales; family Azotimanducaceae; genus UBA4421. The sequence goes on along the minus strand of JBCCUW010000593.1, from coordinate 229 downwards.
GGTCAGCTCGCGAGCTGGCGCGGCCGCCGCTGTTCAAATTGGGTGACTGGGTGGTGACGCAGGCGGCCGCTGTGGCTGGGCATACCCGCTTGCCGGCATATGCGCGGGGCGTGCGAGGTTGTGTGGTAGCGACCCATGGTGGTTGGGTATACCCCGATCACAATGCACATGGGCTGGGTGAAGACCCACAACATCTATATACCATTCAATTTGCTGGCACAGACCTGTG
>JBCCUW010000592.1:0-2468 GCA_039196385.1 Pseudomonadota bacterium | reverse complement strand
GTCGCACTGCTGACCGTCACCGTACTTTTATGGGATTTTGCCGCCGCACCGGAATATACTTACGGCGCCTGATGCAGGTAATATCTACCCGTAAACTAATGCTGGAGTAACGCGATGAGCGGTTGGCAAGTCTGTGATATTAATGCCGTGAGCGAAAAGCAGAGCAATACTGAGAACGGCGATCTGTCGGTCAGTTATCGGGAATGTCTGCGTGTCCCCTCGATGCACTGCGGTGTTTACCGACTGGCTGCCGGGTCAAGTGACATGCAGTCGCCCCACGACGAGGACGAAATGTACTTTGTGCTCAAGGGACGGGGTAGCCTTCGGGTTGGCGATCAAAGTCAGGCTGTATATCCCGGCATGCTGCTGTACGTCGAGGCCAGCCAGGACCATTCTTTTTTTGAGATTGAAGAAGACATGGAACTGCTGGTGATGTTCGCCACCGGCCAGAGCGGCCACTAAAACGCCAACCAAGGGCGTAAACACCAGGAAAGTTATCATCCGTTCCAGCCCTTGCGCTTTTGCGCCAGGTCGCAGAACAACCGCGCAGCCTGCGCTATTGTGATATACCCGTCCGTCTTGAGCAGGCTATGGACAAGCCCGACACCCAGAACCGAACCGCACGCGGCCTCTGGCTACTGACAGCAATCTGTATTGTCGCCAGCGTCGGGTATTGGCTGCTGTTTCGACAGCGTGATCAATACGTCGATTTCCAGGGGCTGTTCCCGCTTGTCCTGTGGCTGGCACTGATGGCCCTGCACCTAATCGGCGGCCTGACCTGTTATCTGAGTAGCAGACAAGTACCCAAACCTGCAGCGTCAACGCTGATGGGTACCTACTTTCTGGCTGCGGCACTGGTGCACAGCTGGGTGGCCATCGACTACCTGGGTGCGGATGACAAACTACGCCTGGCTTACCTGAACTGGCAGTATCCGCAGGACCAACAACTGCACCGCTTGCTGGATCAACCACCGTATGATTCTGCCGCCATTGCGGCTGTACTCGCACAGGGCGCCCGGGCCGATTCCTGGCGCAACGAATGGGCACTGTGGAAAGTTCTGCAGGCAACGGATCACGACGCGGACAACCGGCGTTTCGAAGTTGCTCAACTGCTGTTGCAGAACGGCGCCCAGCCGGACCGCAAATCCCGCTCAGGCATCCACTACCGGAATCACCAGTGGCGCGTGGATGGGGCCCTGGAGCGTTGGCTTCTGCAGCGGGACAAACGCAATACACCGCTGTGTCATACGCTGCGTCAATTGCGACCGACAGACGCACCGCTGCTAAACGAACTGCTGGAAGCTGGCGCTGAGGTCAACCAGATCTGCCCCTTAAGATACGGCCAGGGTCAGTCCCGGCCAACCAGCATCACCGGCCTGGCCATCATGCATCGTCACGCCGAGGCGCTTGAGCAGGTGTCTGCCCGCGATGGCCAATTGCATACCAGCCACGACCGCGAACTGTGGGCGGACGCTTTGCGCAGCAGTGCTTATCAAGGGAACGAACGTTTGCTGAATGCGCTGTTGGTGCATGCGCCTGGCAACTCAGACCAACCAGCGCCGGCACCGCACTTGGCGGATGCACTCCTGGGCGCAATACAAAATAATCAACCCGACAGCGCATTGCGCCTTTTGGCAGCTGGTGCCAGACCCGCACAGGCTGATATTGTCCTGCAGGCCATGCAGCGCAGCGACGGTCATACCCAGTTGTTAGCAGCTCTGGTGGAAGCAGGTGCGGACATCAACTTTAAACGCAGTCGCCAGCTCAGCCCTCTGGGTGAAGCTTTGCGACGCAAAAACCTGGCCCTGGTAAAGACACTGTTGGCACTGGGCGCTGATCTGCAGCGAACCAACCTGCCCGATGGCCCGCTGCACCAGGTATTCACCTGGCCTGAAGGTGAGCAGATGGTCGCCGCTGAACTGCTCTTCAAACAAGGTGCAGACCCGGAGCGGCGCGACAGCAGTCAACGGACCTTTCTGCAGCGTGCTGTGGTCTTGAATCAGCACGAACTAGTCCGCGTGGCACTCAATTACAAAGCAAACACCAGCGTAACGAATCGTCGCGGCGATACCCTGACTAAATTAGCCCTGACGCACGGTGACGATGACATGCTGGCGCTGCTGCAAATCACGGCTCCGCGACCCGGACCGGACGTCAACAAACTGACCTGGGCTGCGCGCTACGATCCGCTGCAACGCGTCCAGACCCTGCTGACGGAGGGATATCCTATCAATGGGTTGGATCGCACCGGGCGCACCGCTCTGGAAGCCGCCACCCGACGCAACCGCCGGGACGTCTATCTGCATCTGCTGCAGGCGGGCGCCAACGTTAAGCTGTCGATTAAAGACGGTTCCCGTCTGATTTCCGCGAACCGCGCCAGCAGCGCTGCGTCAGTGCGGCGCCTGCGTGGTCTGGACAAAAATGCCGACCCCGCCATTACGTTGCTCGGCGCCGCGGCACTGACCGGC
>JBCCUW010000591.1:0-2468 GCA_039196385.1 Pseudomonadota bacterium | reverse complement strand
GCCGACGTAGATGGACCAGCAGACTTTGAATTTCTCCGCCCCGTGTGAGAAGGAAGACAGTGACAATGCAAGAATCAAAGCAACGATATGCTTCATGTGTTTACCTCAGTGTTTTGTTGTGACTTTTGGTTTAACCAACGGGTAATGTGGTTGCGCTCTTCGTTCGCAATCCAGCAATTCAGTTCCCATAAATCAGCGACGGGCTCGTCACTGAAAGGTATGTGGTGCAGATAACCGTCCGGACCGAACTCCGGGGTCATGGTGGTGAAGGTGCGGCCCCGGTCCAGTTGCGTCTGCCACATGGCTTCCCACCAGGACTGATGGGCGTGCAGGGCGGTGGCATACTCCGGCGCGCCGGGATGCGGTACCTGAGGCCCCTGATCGTAGCCCACGCGCGCATGGATGTGGTGGGCGTGACGGGCCAGGTTATTCAGAATCGGTTGTTCCGTGTCAACCAGGCGTTCGCAGACTACACACCAGTGGCTGTAGTCGCAGGTCAGTTTGATGTGAGGCAGCGCGGACGCAATGCGATCTGTCACCCAGGGGTTAAACAGCGTGCGGCCGCGGTGGGTTTCGAAGCTGACCTGCACACCGGCGTGGTCCGCCATGTTAATGGCTTGGCTGAAGAACTCGATGCTCTGGGCCTCTGGCCACGCGTCCGCGCCACCCAGGCAATTAACAAACAACGGCTGCATGGGCAGGCTGCGTTCCAGCTGTTCAGCAAAGTCATCCAGATGTTGTTGCAGTGACGCATGGCGATCCGGTACGTAGGAGCCTGCGGTACAAATCTCGGCAATAAACTCCAGCTGCTGGTCTGCCAGCATACTTAACCACTCGTTGGCTTCCATCGGGTCGGCAGGCGCAGGGCCTTCTATACCCGTAAAATCGGCCGCAGCGGCCTGTTGGACAGCGGTCTGGAATGGTCCATCGTGGCCCCACAGCGTTTTGAACAGCTTCAGTTGCATGGCCGAACCTGGGCTGCGGCGGATACGTCGTTGCTTGTTGCATGGCCAAACGAGGACAGTGCCATGGCGCCATCGGGTAAGGTGATTTCGCCAGACTGCAGGCGGGCCTGCAGGTATTGGAAGGTCTGGATGGTCTGGGCGAACAGATGCTCGCCGCAGATAACGGTGGGGTATCGCGGCGGTTGGTCCTGGGTCAGCTGTGCCAGTGGTTTGACTTCAGTGTCGTAGTCCAGGTTGCAGAACATGGGGAAAGCGTAGCGTTCTTCGCTGACCGCCTTCACCCGGTGGGTAGTCGCGACGTATTGGCCGTTGCTGGCGACCTCCATCAGGTCGCCGATATTCACGACAAAAGCGCCTGGGACAATCGGCGCGTCGATCCACTCGCCTGCACCGTTCAGCACCTGCAGTCCCGGTGAGGTGGGGAGCAGGATGGTGAAGAACTCGTAGTCGGTGTGCGCACCAATACCAGGCTGGTCGTGCGTCTGCTCCGGGTTGTGAAAGTAGTGGATCAGCCGCAGTTGCGTCGCCGGTTGGTTAACATGTTGCACGAAGGTGTGTTCGGGTAAACCCAGGGCGAGGGCGAACCCCTTGAACAGTACTTTGCTCAGCGCCAGTACCTGGTTGTAGTAGTGTGTCACGCCTTCTCGAAATCCTTCCTGTTCCGGCCATTGGTTGGCGCCGAGCATGGGGCGTGCGAGTGCGGGGTTCTGTAGTTCGAAGCCCACATCAAAGGCTTCTTTAGCGTCTATTTCATCGCTGTTGTAAAAACGTTCTTCGCCCATGGGTACGTACCCACTGTGGTTAGCTGAGTTGCCGATGTATGAACGTTGTTTTTCAGCTTCAGATTGCGCAAAGAACGCCCTCGCACAGCCTTTGAGCCCGGCCATTGCCGCCTCGCTGATGCCGTGACCGGTGAGATATAGAAAGCCTGCATCCCGGGTGGCATTATCCAGCACAGCTGCGGTGGCTTTGCGCTGTGTCATATCAGTCGCGAAGAGACCGGAAACATCCACAACAGGGAGCTGTTTAAACGCGGTGTGAGGTGAGTCTGCTCTGTTCAAACGCCACTCCGATTGATCACGGAAATCATCAATAAGTCGCCTGGCCTGGCCGTCCAGGGATGTTCGACGAAGTGTCGCTCGGGCCGTCCCGAGTTGTACGAATGCGCAACAATGCTTAGTTATCCATGCTCAAGCATTTTGTGTGCCAGATATGGGCTTAGGGCGCTAAGTGGATGAAATATATGGAAATTTGTCGTGATCTACATTCGCGGATGAGTGACAGAGCCGCTACGCGTGCACAACTAAGACGCGGAGCGGGGTGCGATGCACGGTTTTTGCGCATTGGGTGCATGGGAGCTTTGAACCTCAGGTTTGCAAGGGGCGATAACAGGTGATTGCTGGCTTCACAGAATATTGCTTCCGCTAATAAAAAGTGGTTATTATCGTGCAGACGATTTTCATACGCTGCATAAAATATCAATTCTTGTTTAGGATACGGATG
>JBCCUW010000590.1:0-2488 GCA_039196385.1 Pseudomonadota bacterium | reverse complement strand
GGTCGGGGTAGAGAGATTCGAACTCCCGACATCCTGCTCCCAAAGCAGGCGCGCTACCAGACTGCGCTATACCCCGATTCGTGCGGCGTGGATCATACTACTCTAGCGCAAAGGGTCAATCTGTGGCGCACGTCTTTTTTTATTTTTCTGTTCAGCCAATCCCCTGCGCGCATGGAAACCAGTAGAATAGAGCTTTGGGAGATGACATGACCGCAAAAATTATTGACGGCAAGGCGATTGCGCAGCAGCTGCGCGTGGAGATTGCGCAGGAGGTTCAGCAGTGGCAGGCCGCTGGGCGCCGCCTGCCCGGCCTTGCCGTCATCCTGGTTGGCAACGACCCAGCTTCAGAAGTCTATGTGCGTGGCAAGCGCCGGGATTGTGACGAAGTAGGCTTTCACTCCAATGTGCAGCACCTCAGCGCCAACGTCACCCAGCAGGATCTGGAAGATCGCATTTTTGCGCTTAACCAGGATGCCTCCGTCGACGGCATTCTGGTGCAAACCCCCCTGCCTGAGCATATTGATGAAGACCGCATTATCGATTGCATCGATCCCAGCAAGGACGTTGATGGCTTTCACGCTTATAACATTGGTCTGCTGGCGCTGCGCCGGCCCGCGTTTCGCAGCTGCACGCCTAAAGGTGTGATGTTATTGCTGGAGCATATCGGCATTGAACCGAGGGGGTTGGACGCGGCAGTCATTGGAGCCTCCAATCACGTCGGCAGGCCCATGGGTCTGGAGTTGCTGCTGGCTGGTTGCACCGTCACAACAGCGCACAAATTCACTGAAGACATTGCGGCCAAAATTCGCCTGGCGGATATTGTGGTATCAGCCGTAGGCAAGCCGGATTTGGTGCCCGCGGACTGGATCAAGCCAGGCGCCGTGGTCATTGATGTGGGTATCACCCGCGGCGAAAACAACAAACTCCACGGCGACGTTCAATTTGACGCCGTAAAAGAAGTGGCAAGCTGGATTACCCCCGTACCTGGCGGGGTGGGTCCAATGACGCGAGTGGCGCTGCTGCAGAACACGCTACAGGCCGCGCGCCTGCATCTGGACCTGAACCAGGGAAAAGACTAACCCTTGACCAGAAGAATCTACATTTCGGATCTGCATCTGGAAGACGAAGATACACCGGTGTTCCAGCGCTTCGCCGAATGCCTCGCGGCTGAGTCGACGTGGGCAGATGAAATTGTCATCCTGGGTGATCTTGTGGAAATGTGGATCGGCGACGACGACGATAGCGCGTTGGCTGAGAGCTTAAGACAGACTCTGCTGGGTGCAGGGTCAAACTGCCGGGTGAGTTTTCTGCACGGCAACAGAGACTTTCTGTTGGGAAAGGGGTTTGCTGACACCTGTGGACTTCAGCTGTTGCCGGAAACCCACATCACGAATGATCAGGTACTGCTCTGTCACGGTGACAGTCTCTGCACGGATGATACCGAGTATCAGACCCTGCGCGAAACCCTGCGCAGCCCGGCCTGGCAGGCTGACATCCTGAACAAATCGCTGATTGAGCGGAAAGCACTCGCCAACGCCATGCGGGCCCAAAGTCGGACGAGCAACGCCAACAAACCCAGTAACATTATGGACGTGAACGCACAGGCCACCATTCAACTGGTAACGGATACACAGGCACGGGTCCTTGTCCACGGACATACACACAGACCTGGCGTGCACACGGTGACCGGCACTGCCTGTGAGGCACGCATCGTGCTGGGCTCCTGGGAGTACTGCGGGTGGTTGTGCCGACAGGACGATGCCAACATGCAGTTGGAAGCATTCAGCCTGGCACGCCGCTATGAAAACGGAAACACGCATCCTGCGCATTAATCAGGCGCGCGTCTTCCGCTAGAAAAACTTCTACGCGGGCGTCCACGTCATCATCTGCTGCCGCGCTACAAGTCCGGGCCAGCGACAAGTAATCCTCAAAGTGCCGTGCTTCAGAATGTACCAGCTGGCGATAGAGTTGGCTGACAGCTGCGGGCAATACTTCAATCAGACGCACAAATCGTTCGCACGAGCGCGCTTCCACAACGGCTCCGACAATCAGTAGATCTACCAGTCGCTGCGGCTCTGTTTTGCGCACCAGCCGATGCAACCCCTGGGCATAGGGCGCAGGGGTGAGATGCCGATAATCAATCCCCTGCTCTGCCATGAGGTCCAGCACCTGTTCAAAGTGTCGCAATTCTTCGCGCGCAAGGCGCGACATCAGTCGCAGTAAGCGTGGTTGATCAACGTACTTGTACATCAGGCTCAACGCATTGCTCGCGGCTTTCTTTTCGCAGTTGGCATGATCGATCAGCAGTTCCGGCAAGTGATTGGGCACTAAGGCTAGCCATGCGTCCGGTGTCGGTGTGCGCAGGAACGCCACCGCGGGATTAACATCGGCACGGCTCATCCTAGAGCGGTACCTTAAAGTTGCGCTCGTAGTGGGCCAGCGAGCGTTTGTAGATCTCTGCATCAATGCGCTGAATAATCTGCAGGGC
>JBCCUW010000589.1:0-2501 GCA_039196385.1 Pseudomonadota bacterium | reverse complement strand
ATGACCGTGTCTGGCAGATGACACCGGCGACTGATGACGGCGCACTGACCTTAAAATTGTTCATGCTCACCAGCGGTCGGCTGTATGGCAAACCGCTGAAGATGACGGCGCTGGCCGCACTGGATTCGGTGAATAACCGGCAAACCAAAACTCAGGCGTTGCTGTTTGCGCACTTGTTGAATTCACGCGTGCTGGACGGCAATTTCAAAATGCAATGTCTTGCCGCGCCGTTTCGCATTTACTCCGAAGGTGTGGTCAGCCCGCTGGCGGAAGCCAATCCGCTGATGCGGCAACTTATCGAAACAGAGCTGGAAGATCGTGAAGCGCGTTACCAGATTCTGGATGATCCCGAATTTGTGGAAGCCTTTCGCGCCATGTGGGCACGCGGCAAGCAGGGTTTCAACATGGGGCATTTGCGTCGCCGTCTGCGCTTGGAGCGTGAGTTCTTAACCCGCGACCTGAACGATATGCATATCTTCCGGGTTCCCGTGCCGCATTGGGTTGGGGAAACTCTGCAGTTTGCCTACCTGCGCTATCGAACCTGGTGCGAACAGCCCGATATTATTGATGACCCTGAAGAAGCTGAGGTATTTAATGCGCTCGGCAAAAATCTGCGTGATGACGCGGAGTTTTTCCTGGGCCTGCTCAAACACTATGACCGGGATCTGTACTGGCACTATGTGAATGCCAACAAAGACCCGCGGGTGGTGAAAGAGCTACTGCTGCATCCTAAACTGTTGCCCGGCTTTAACGACCGCGGCGCACATGACCCCACCAGGGCTTACTTTGATGGCACCTTGCGGGCCCTGGCCATTGCGGTAAACGACTCCGAACAGACCTTCAGCCACATGGTCGGGCGTCTGACCCGCGAACCCGCAGAGTTTTTTGGCCTGGATGTGGGCCGCCTTGAGCTTGGGTCCCGCGCTGATGCGGTGTTGCTGGATCCCCAGGCGTTGCGTCAGTATGACGGTGAAGCATCGGTTCAGTACCTGTATCGCGAATTGTTTGACTGCCACCAACTGGTTAACCGTTCCGACGGGGTTGTTGCCGGTGTGTATGTGGGTGGCCAGCCGGTCTGGGACGGTCAGACGTTTACCACACAGCATGGCAACCAGGCGCTGGGTCAGGCACTGCGTGTGCAATAACCTGGTTCGAGAATTCCAACTGACGCTCGGCGTCTAAGGTACCCCATTGCCAACTCGTATTGGTCTGATATCAGACACGCATATCCCCGAGGCTCGAGCCAGCTTGTGGCCGCAGATCATTGATGCTTTTGTCGGGGTGGACAAGATCTTCCACGCGGGTGACATTCACGAACTCTATGTGTTGGATGAACTTGAGAAAATTGCCCCGGTCTGGGCTGCGCGGGGTAATGGCGAAGATGGCAGTGGAGGACGTCCGGTGCAGCCGGAGGACCCGCGTGTACGTTATGCCTGGCAGCTTGATATTGAAGGCCTGTCTGTAGGCTTAACCCACTATGTACCGGTGCCGGAACGTCCGCCGAATTTCACCATGGCCAAGTGGGTAGATCGTTTTTTTCCGGACCAGAAACCGGATGTCATTGTCTCCGGAGATACCCACCGCGAAGCCATCGAATGGATAGATGGCATCTATTGCGTTAATCCTGGTTCGCCAACTTACCCGCATAACTATGATACCCAGTACGGCACCATCGGTTTTCTCAATCTTGATGACGGTGAGGCCCATGCCAGCGTGTGGCAGATTGTCGATGAAGGCATTGTGCCTTTTGATTGGGATGCTGTGCCGCCCTGGAAGTTGCGTCGTTAACGTGCTGCGGTAACTGCGGCGCCAACCACTTCGCGATAACCACGCAGCGAAGCTTTAGCATACCGCAGGTTCCAGTCACCAGCGCGGCTGCGTATATCGGCGCGTACCCGGGTCAAACCCGCCCGGGCCCGGGCCAGGGTGTGCAACCACTGGTCATGTTCTGCGCTGCCTCGGCTATCCATTTCCAACTGTTCCAATTCGCTGACCCGTTCTAAACGACGCTGCAGATCTCTGCCCAGTTCAATCAGGTTGGCGCTGTCGGAGAATTCAGGCGGAGAGTAGAATGCACTGCGGATCAGCCAGCTGGCGCTGGCGTACAGGGCATCCGTATTGACCCCGTGGTTGTTGATAGATTGTTCAACCAGGCGCTTGTAAGCGAAAATGGCGTCATCGCTACGCCCCTGCTGGCGTAAGCGCAACACTGCAGCAAACGCGTTAGCGTCAATCACGGTTGGCAAGCCGTTCACCCGGGTAATTTCAAGCAAAGCCTGAAAGTCGTTCTGCGGGTAAGCGACCATAATCCTTTTGCGTGGCGCCGCTTCGTCATCCATGGGGTAGGTGCCCTGATAAGCATCCACAGCATCTATCAGCTCTGCCGAAACCGGCCGCCGCCGAGCGACCTTGCGGTAGAAGATTTTGCCGTTCTCATCCAGGGCATACACAGCGTGCAAGGCCAGTTCCTGGGTATCCGGGTTCTGCACGCCAAATGCCTT
>JBCCUW010000588.1:0-2502 GCA_039196385.1 Pseudomonadota bacterium | reverse complement strand
GGATACCAGGTCCAGCGTGGCGATAACCTCGGCGGTGCGCGCTGGATGATTGTATTGCGGTATGACCTGGCGGATTCCCTGCCCCAGACGGATATTGTCTGTACGTTGTGAGCACGCGGCGAGAAACACTTCAGGTGCGGACGAATGGGAATATTCTTCCAGGAAGTGATGTTCCACTTCCCAGGCGTAATCGATGCCCAGCTGATCAGCCAGTTGTACCTGATCCAGTGCTTCGCCAAACAGCCGTTGTTCGTCTCCCTGGCGCCAGGGCCTGGGTAACTGGTGTTCGTAAAATATGCCGAATTTCATCCTGGATACCCTCTCTCATGCATGCTCAGCCAGGATACTAGCATGCCTGTTTGTCGTTTCGCCCGTACTGCAGGATGCTGTTTTTGCTCTCTGTAGTGGGTTAACCTAAACGATCAACGTGCAGGGGAGGCATAAGATGTTGGATATTCAGGCGACGATCAGATGGGCACAGGGGATGCTGTTTGATCCGCAGACCACCACAACCGCTTATCGAGAAACTCAAGCCACCTGGCGCACGACCTTCTTCCATATTACGTTGCCTGTGTACGTCGCGGCTTATCTGGCTGCGGCGTTGATTGCCTGGTTAACCGGTGGCGCCTTTCTGTTCGGCTCGGTCACATTTTTTCTGTTCAGTCTGGTCTGGGTCCTGGCCTGGACCTTTGTGGTGACCTTCATCATTGATTTTCTCGCTGGTACGTTCGACGGCCGGCGCGACTACAATGCGGCCTATGCCCTGGTGGGCTTATGTATAGTACCGGCTGCGCTGGGCACGGTGGTCAGCCCGGTGCCCTGGCTGGGTTGGCTGTTGAGCCTTGCCGCCAGTATTTACAGTCTGGTGTTACTGTACCGTTACATTCCAGCGTTCCTGCATGTCCCGGACGACGCCAGGGTAAAGCACTTTGTTCTATCGATCATCGGAGCGTTGTTGGTCAATATTGTGGTTAGTTCTGCACTGGCTGGTCTGTTTGCACCCAGTCTGGATCTGAGCGATTTCACCACTAACAGTGGTTCAGTCAGCGAGTCTGCGGACGGAAGTATTTTTGGCGGGTTCGCGCGGCCTGCAGAACTGGCGGAACAGGCCGCCAACGACCAGTACGAACCACCTTCTGATGGAAAGCTGGATGAAGCTCAGGTTGAACGTTATCTCTATGTCATGGAGCGCACCCAGGCGCTGCGTTCGCGCTTGACGGAAAAACTGGACACTCAGAATAGTGCAGAAGAACCCTCAATTTCGGACGTGTTTGGCGGCATTCAGGATGCCATGCGCGCCGGTACGGCGGAAATGGAAGTGGTTAAGACCGCCGGTGGTAACTGGGCAGAGCATCAATGGGTAAGACAGCAACTCGAGACCGCCCGCATTCATGAAGACCTGAATGCCAGCACCAGGCACAATTTTGCGCTGTTCGAAAAGTACGCGGATCGTTTTGCCGAACTGGGTTACTGAGGCTGGTTATTCAAAGCGGCAACGTTCGCGTAAGTTGGCGATGGCCTTGGATGAGCCTTTTAACGGAATCGCATAGGTTGCGACGGTTTTGTCGTCGTCTGTCAGTTCCACTGCCAGCGTGTTGTACGCGCTGAGTTGTCTGGCAAAGTTGTTGATCTGAGCCGAGGGTAAGCTCATGGAGAAGCCGCTGATGCTGGGTTGCCACTCCATGCCGCGTGGGCTGCGATTGTCGAAGCCGATTTTCAAGCCGGTAGAGCGGCTGGTCCTTACCGGCAGGCGCAGGCGCACTTCCGCTTGCCGGTCATTGGCGGAACAGCGTAACTCGACTTCGCTTGATTCGAATTCAATATTGGCTATATAGGTGCGGGTGTCCGTGACCGGATTGTAGATTTCCTCATACTTCCAGACGTGCTCGGGCGCAGCGGCAGCCACCATGGTCAGTGCGCAGAACGCAAACGCGGTGGTGAACGCGGAGATTGATTTGTGTGTGCGCATGGTGATTCACCGGCTGCGTTAGTGGACAAATCCAGCCCGTCCGTAACTACACTCGCAGGACAGACGCTCAGTCACCATACGCAGATTCAGCAGGTCAAATTTTAAGGCTTTTTAGCAAATTGTATGGCTTTGTAATATCCGCGCGCAGGTGCGCGTGCGACCGCGGAGATTCGCATCCTGCCCACAACGTGTGATAATCCCGAGGTCTTGCAACTTTCACTTTCAACTGGGGACTATTCGTGAGTATTTCTTTCTACACGGCCAGTGTGGCCGCATATCAACAGGTTCTGGATGGCCTGGCCGAGATCATGAACAAAGGGGCGGCATTTGCTGAAGAGCAGAATATGGCCCTGGATGACGTGGTACAAAAGCGCATGCAGGAAGACATGATGCCGTTTCACTTTCAAATTGTGTCGGTCTGCCACCATTCCTGGGGTGCGATGCAGGGCATGCAGGCGGGTGAATTTTCGCCACCTTCGTTTGCACTGGACAAGAGTTATGCGCAACTGCAGGAGTTGGTCAAACAAGCCCAG
>JBCCUW010000587.1:0-2527 GCA_039196385.1 Pseudomonadota bacterium | reverse complement strand
GTCACCCTGTTTGGTGGTCAGATTGATCTCCCGGTTGTTCAGCGTGCCGGTCCGGGCAAGTTCACTGGCCAGGTCCGGCAGAGAGTGAAGACTGGCGGGCGCATTGTCGCCTGTAGCAGCCGGCTTGTCAGATAAAAACAACGGTGTATCCAGGATGGATTTACCGATCACTTCATCCCGGCTATAACCGGAGCGCTCCAGGGTGACGTGATTGGCGTCGGTGATGACACCATCTGATTGGCGCAGGATAATAATACCGTCAGGGCTGCGGCTGAATATTTTCTCGAATTTCTCCTCACTTTCGATCAGCGCCGCTTCAGCGGAGATACGCTTGGTAATGTCCCGGCCAATACACAGCACGCAAAGTTCGTTGTCTATTTCGACATAGCGTAAAGAAATCTCTGCATGCACCAGCGCACCCTGGGCATGGCTCAACGTGGTTTCATATCCAATAACTTCGCGGTCGCGGCGGAGCTGTTCGATCACCGCATCGCGCTCGGAAGTGTTTTTCCAGAAGTTCAAGGTGGAGACAACTTCGCCAATGCCGACTTCGCGGCTGAACCCCAGCAGGCGGCTGAAGCCTTCATTAAAATCGATGACCACTTCGTCCTGCGCGCGCAGAATCAGAATGGCATCCGGGCTGCCGTGGAACACCTGTGAGAATCGCGCCTGGGATATTTTGCTGTCTGCCAGCAGTTGCTGTTGCGCCTGGCTGGTGCTCATGATCAGGGCGTAACCATCCTGGTGGGTCTCGCCCATACGCATGATATGCATGCTGACGGACAAAGGCTGTTCACCCTGCAGTTCGATCTCGGCAAGGTGCGTTTCCTGGCGGTTGGTTTGCGTAAAAGTTTCCAGCGCTTTCATGAACTCCCGCCGGTGCGCGGTCTTGATGCAGTTGTAGATCGGCTGTCCCACCGGATTGCCGAACTCCCGCGCCAGCACTTCTTCCGCACTGGCATTGGCGAAGGTGACATGCAGTTTGGGGCTGATGAGCAAGACCAGGTCGTTTGTCTGGGCCAGGATGCGGCGGGATTGTCTGAACGCGTTTTCCGCCTTGCGTTTGCTCTCCTGCTCGCGGGAATTGTCAGCAATCTCAATAACGTAGTAGCGGGCCACGCCTTTCGAGTCGTTGACCAGTCTGGCGTGCGCCTGTGCCGTCCAGCTTTCATTGGGGTGATGGCCAAGTTCAAATTCAATCTGCAAGGAATGACCTTCAGCAAAGTGCGTGGTCTGTTCCTGCAGCGTCTCCCACACGGCGGAATCCATGATTTGTTGCAGCGGCTGGCCGTTAAGGTTCGTACGAGTTATCTGCAACAGTTTTGCCATCTGTTCGTTTGCGCTGATAATGTTGCCCTGTAGATCAGTCAGCAGCATGCCGGTGGGTGACTGGAGCATGGCGGTGCTCAGGGCCTTGATCTGCTGGTTGGCGGTCCTGGGTAACAGGGCCGCGGCGGCCCACAGGATGCCGATCCACAACAGCGTCTGAACACCCGGCAGAACGGGTGGAAGCAGGTAAGGCAGGGCCAGGCTGATAGTTGCCAGACCTGCAACCATCATCGGGAGCATGGGGTATCCGGCCAGGCTTGCGCTGGTTACGCCCAGTAGCAGCAGGGCCAGTGCGATGGGATTATGGGTGTCTATCCAGACCAGTGCTGAACCCGCTCCCAGGAACAACAGCGGAAGCGTGAAGGCGACAGCAATCCGGATAGATGAAGCTTTCATGTCAGTTACTAAGCTTTGCAGCTTGGGAGGTCATCCTTGAACACCATCGTCAACTTAACTGTAGATCAGCAAGGCCTCTACGACATTACGCACAAAGTCACTGAGGTAATAGAGAAGGACCCGCGGAATGAGGGGTTGGTCACACTTTTCATCCGCCATACGTCGGCCAGTCTGCTGATTCAGGAAAACGCCGATCCCGCGGTACAGCGCGATCTGCAGGCTTGGCTGAACCGCTTGGTGCCGGAGCACGATGCACTCTACACACATACGCAGGAGGGGCCTGATGATATGCCGGCGCATATCAAATCAGCGCTCACTGCCTGTTCGTTATCCATCCCCCTGGTGCAGGGCAAACTGGCGCTGGGCACCTGGCAGGGGGTTTATCTGTGGGAGCACCGCCACCACCCGGGTCCACGTCAGATTGTGGTGAATATATTGGGCTGAGGGACTGTTTGCGTCTGCTTGCTCAGCAGCGGCAATCTTGGCCGCGGCACTGCTCAGCGGCGGGTTCGGTCCGCCTGCTGCTCGCGGATGTGCTCCATGTATTGTTTGTGACCTTCAGGGTCGAGGATCATGCTGGCAAAGTAGCTCAGCAGGTCTTTGTGTGATTGGGTCAGGCGGGCTTCCTGCATGGCCCGCTCACCATCCTTGGAAGTGATGAACTTGAAGACACTTTGCAGCGTCTCCTGCGTGCCCAGCGCATCCTGCAGTTCGGCGAGCACAATATCGTGCAGATCCTCGATATCATCATCAGTTAAGCCGGCTTCTTCGGGTGATAAGACGACGTTGGACCACAGTGTGG
>JBCCUW010000586.1:0-2533 GCA_039196385.1 Pseudomonadota bacterium | reverse complement strand
CTGATCCTGTGCTGAAGCCAGACGCAGTTCGTGACTCTCGCGCTGGAAACTCTCGTGGTTTTCAAATTGTTCACGCGGATCCACACATTGACCGAAGTAAGCCACGTTACAGGAGTAAACAGGTTGTACGAAGCCACCCGATACGTAGAAATCACTGTACAGAGAGTAATCGGAACGTCCTTCAAGGTCGCGTTCCATGTAGGAACCGGCATAAGTCAGCGACATGCCACCTATGGTGCCTTCAACGACTAAAGAAGTCTGAGTCCAGTCATCATCACGTTCATCCGGCAACAAGCGCAATACTTCAAGATCACCAATTTCATCAGGGTCGTGGTCCCACACCCCCTGACTTTCGAGCTCCTGCCGCATGATGCCCGCGGTGACGGTCCAGTTATCATTAAGGTCAATGCCCAGCGCCAGTCGCAGGCCCTGGGTCGTGGCTTCGTTAAAGTCATCTTCAGCGACATCTGCGTTATCGACGGTGATGTCCGCCGCCTCGGCAATCTGTGCGGGGTCCGTCAAACCGGCGCGAATATTGCCGTTGTTAAACGTATAGGTGCCAAAGACGTTGTCGATAAAACCAGCATCTTCTTTGTGAAAACCCACCACACGCACAGCTGCCCGGTCACCGATGGGAATGTTGATCATGCCTTCAGCCAGGTAACCCACATCCCCGTCTTTGATGGAGTTGGCTTCCAGATCATAGCCCGCTTCAAACTTGGAGGGGTCCGGCTTGTTAGTAATGATGCGGATGCTGCCGGATTGCGAATTTGCGCCAAACAGCGTGCCCTGAGGACCGGCAAGCGATTCGATGCGGGCTACATCGTAAATATGCGGGTTGAGGTACGAGTTCACTGCCGTAACCGGCTGCTCATCCAGATAAATAGCCACATTCGGGGTTGAACCCAGCGCGTTTTCACCACCGCTGGAAATACCGCGAATGTAAACGTCACCTGAGCCCGGACCCAGGGTGGTGTAGTTGGCGGATGGCAACATCTGCACAAAGTCTTCCAGATCGGTAATGCCCAGATCTTCCAGATCCGCCTCACCCAGCACATCAATGCTGATCGGTACGTCCTGCAGGCTCTGGTCGCGTTTCTGCGCGGTGACCAGAATTTCTTCGATCATAGGTCCTTCGGACTCTTCAGCGCCCACAGTGGGCACGACCAGAGCCCCGGACGCAAGCGCCAGAGCGCCAGCAGAAGCCAGCGTGTGTTTGCGCACAGCGCGCGCGACAGGTGTAAAAACAAAAGCAAGCCCGGCAGGCTTTGATGAACCCATGTGAAATTTCTCCCCTTTGACGCAACCATGTTAACGAATCAGGCGTGTTTTAGCTAATCAGGCATGAACGCCCTTCAGCTAAGGACTGTTGAGGCCCACTGTTTCATCCCCCAGAATCTCGTGTAGAGGTTGCAGATGCGCCTGAAAATGCTGCCATTGATGCACCGCATCGGTGTATAGCGGCTGACGCACCTGTTCAGAGCTGGCGGTGCGTACGGCGCGCTTATTCTCGTGAAAAGCCAGGCAACGCGCATCAAACTCCAGGCCGCAGTAGTCGAGCATGCGCCTGACCTGATGTTCAAGATCCTCTATCACGTCTTCGTACTGCACGCGCAACACGCGGCCAGGCAGAACCGCGTCCCAATGGGCCATGATGCGCAGGTAGTCGCGGTAATAACCACCAATGACATCCAGCCCGTATGTGAACTCCTGCCCTGCTGCGAACAGTTGCTTAAAACAGCTGAAACACGTTGCCAGTGGGTGACGCCGCGCGTCGATAATCTTTGCGTTGGGCAGAATCATATGGATCAACCCGACGTGGGCGAAGTTGTTTGGCATCTTATCAATGAAGAAAGGCGCTTCACCGCGCTGCACCCGCGTTGCGTCCAGATATTCCTGTCCCAGCGCATGGCATTCGGCTGCACTCATCGACCAGAGTGCCTGGGGGTAGCTGGATGGGTCGTCCCGGTTTCTTTTGCCGCTCAGGCGGCGGACAAACTGCAGAACGTTGGGTAACTCCATGGTCCCGTCTACAAGCGGATGACTGGCGAGAATCTGCTCCAGCAACGTAGAGCCCGAGCGTGGCAGGCCGACAATGAAGATTGGATCCGATGCAGCATGCCCATAATCTGCGCGCTCGGTAAAGTGTGCCGCGCTGGTGTGCGCAATGATGTGATCAAACGTTTGCGCATTCTC
Organism: Pseudomonadota bacterium; assembly: GCA_039196385.1. Classification (GTDB taxonomy): domain Bacteria; phylum Pseudomonadota; class Gammaproteobacteria; order Pseudomonadales; family Azotimanducaceae; genus UBA4421. The sequence continues at coordinate 337 of JBCCUW010000586.1, read as the reverse complement.
ATCCGGGTCATAACGGCTTTGTTGTTGTTTCAACAAATTGCCTCGCTCATAGAAGTGAAACGATTCGGCATATTGACCTGCATCTTCCAAACCCTTACCCAGGGCAAAACAAAGATGGAACTCGTCACGCTGCTCAATCTCACCCGTCTCCACCAGGTTCTGCATCGTGCGCAGGTCGTTGTCAGCAAAACGGAAAGTCTTCAGATTGGCCAGGCTCCAGTAGGCTTCGCCAAGGCCGGGTTCTGCAGCAATGGCCCGGCGGTAAGCAGCCACTGAATCCGCCTGCCGACCCACGGTTTTCAGAGCGTGCCCCAGGCTCATCTGCAGGCGGGAATGG
>JBCCUW010000585.1:0-2535 GCA_039196385.1 Pseudomonadota bacterium | reverse complement strand
CTGGGAAACATTGAAGCTCAGAGAACCCAGCGGGCCTCGAGACCCTGCAACCAGTCCAAAGGCGTACCTGGGCCAATTTGCCTGGACCATGTTGCAGTTGAAACGCCGTTTTGCAAAAAAAACCGCTCAGGCGTAAACCCATCTCATGAAAGCGCCGCAGGGTGCGTCCAAACTCGGGATCGTTGGGTTTACCTCGCCGGCGTTCGCGCTGGCAGCACTGGGTTTGCCAGTATTGGCCATCTTGCCCCCACTTTATACCGAACTCGGTATCAGCCTCACCGCCGTTGGCCTGATCTTTGGCGTAGCGCGATTTTTTGATGTGTTCACCGACCCGCTGTTTGGGGTATTTGGCGACCGCATTGAGACTCGCTGGGGGCGCCGCCGACCCGCCATTGTATTAGGCATCCCTGTTCTCATGCTCGGTGCCGTTGGCCTGTTCTTCCCGGCAAACCCCGCAAGCAGTATCTTGCTCCTGTTCTCCTTACTTGTGCTGTACATCGGCTGGACCCTGCTGGCGATCGCACATACCGCATGGGCTGCAGAACTCTCCAACGACTATCATCAACGCACAAGGATAATGGGCGCCCTGCAATTCTGGGGTCTTTTAGGTGCCGTGATTGTCCTGGCCATTCCCGCCATGGTAGACCAATTCAATCCGGCGGGCGGGATGCAGCTGCGCGCGGAAGTGATGGGTTGGTTGATCCTGGCCAGCATCTTGGTGTTTTTTACCGTGTCACTGCGGAGCATGCCCGAGCCGAAGGTGCCACCGCAGCCGCACATAGGGCTCACCGCTGCATGGGCGGCAATTACGGCGAACCCAGGGCTCAAACGTATTGTTATCGCAAACCTTCTTCTGGGTCTTCAGGGCGGCATCAACGGCTCCGTGCACTTCTTTTTCATTAATCAGGTTCTGGGCCTGCCCGAAGCCGCCAGTTTATTTCTTGTGCTGATCTTTGTTACCGGTCTCACCTTTGTACCATTCTTTGTCTGGCTGAGTGGCCGCATCGGCAAACACCAAACCCTGTGCATCGGAGCACTCCAGTCTACCGTGGCTACCGGCTTGTTTTTTGTTGCCCCCAGCGCAGATTTCTGGTGGGTGCTGTTTATTTTCATACTGGTGGGGGTGAATTTCGGCGCTCAGGATCTCCTCATGCGTTCCATCATGGCTGATGTGGTTGATCAGGACCGGGTGAATACGGGGGCAGACCGAGGGGCGCTGTATTACTCGATGCTAACCCTGACAAACAAGCTGGGGGCGGGCCTGGCCGTGCTTATCATTTACCCCATTCTTGACTTAGTCGGCTTTGACGCTGGGGGCGTCAATTCACAGGCGACGCTCGACGCTGTACGGCTGGTCGTCGCCAGTTCACCCACCACAATCACGCTAATCGTGGCGATCATCATGTGGCGTTTCCCGATAGACCAGGCGCAACAGGAAGCCTTGCGTGCGCAAATTGATCGCACGGGCTGAACCCTGCAATATTTAATCCTGCACTCAGGCGGGAAACTGAATACCAGCAGCTTGTGCACCCACCTCTTCGTGCTCCAGTACACGCTGAAAAGCCGGACGCTCAGCGACACGCTGCATCAGATCTAACAGCGCAGGGTAATCGTCCAGCGCGAAGCCGCCGGACCGAGCCGTACCAAAGAGCCATGTCAGGTAAACATCGACAATCGACCAGGCTTCACCGTACCACCACGAACCGTCTGCCAATCGCGCATTCACAAGTTGCGCAACGCCAGACAGATATTCGTGGCCTTTGGCTTGCACACCGCTGGGATCACCATCGGTAAAACGAATTGGCATACGCACCTGGCGGACAAAGGGATGCACGGTCCCAGCACACCAGATCAGATCAGACTTCTGCTGCGCCCGTTCGAGGGGCGTTGTTACTGAGGGCAACAAGCCCGCTTCTGGGCAGAGATCATTGAGATAGCTGAGAATAGACGCATTTTCGGTGAGTACTTCATCGTCAACACAAAGTGCGGGTACTTTGCCACTGGGATGAACAGCCAGGTATTCAGGAGACTTCTGGTGACCCGCCATGATATTGATCACTTCGGATTCATAAGCAAGCCCGCCTTCTTCCAACGCATTCATCGTAACGCGCGAACATGCTCTGGGGAAATAGTACAGTTTCAGTCGCATGACTAACCTCGTTTGTACAGTTGATAGAAAAACTTGAACGTTGGGCCTATTCCGGCGAAGTCGGGAACATGTCGCGAAGGGCCGTAAGAGGCTGGCCACTCAATCACACCGGCCCGAAACGCCGGACGTTGGAAAGCTTGGGTAACGTAAGCTTCAATTTTCGGAAATTTGCCGCTCCAGGCCGCCCCCATACCCAGCCACTGCATGCGATACAGACTCACGGACCAGATGATGTCCGCCAGGGTGTACGCCTCACCCATCACCCAGGGACCATTCGAACGCACCAGCTGCGCGTTAAGCTCACCCACATGGTCATACATACGCTGATGTGCAGCCCGCATAACATCAGAGTTAAAGACAAAGTCACCAGCCGCGGCTTCTTTTAT
>JBCCUW010000584.1:0-2535 GCA_039196385.1 Pseudomonadota bacterium | reverse complement strand
TTCCGCTCAGCAACTACCGCCAGGTGGTTACCGATTCCCATATGTGACGCCGGGTGAATATCAACTGCAGCTTCAGTCACTTAATCGCTTTGCGTTTCCAAGTGTCGTGGCGGACGCGCAGTTGCAGACGCTGGCGGGCGCGCCCTATGAACTGAGGCCCGGATCCCGCGGCCAGCCTTTTACCGTGCCTGTGGGCCCGGGTTTCTGGTTAGATGTGCCCTTGGACCTGTTGCCGATCACGCCGTCGGACAGCACAATTGATTTGTTAACGCCAGTTCCCGCCAGTGCGTCCTCTGGCCAGGCTTTGGCAGTCATCGACACCCAGTGTTTCACTGGCACGGGCTTCGTGCAGGTCACGGACTTCAACAGCCTGGTGCAGGGGGACATTACGCTACCAGCTAATCTGCAGGTGATCGATGCGACGCGCATGGGTCGCGGTGAGGTACTGGTAATTCGGATTACAGATCCCGACCAGGATCTGGATGCTTTTGCCCCGGACCGGGTTGAGGTGCAGGTGAATGTTGTGGGTGGTGTCGATGTTGAGCGCCTCAGCCTGCTGGAAACCGGCGCTTCAACGGGTGTTTTCAGCGGTGTGTTACAAAGTTCTTTGGAGCAGACGGCACCGAACAATTGCCGGTTGGAAGCTGATTTTGGTGCGCAGATTCAGGTGACCTATGTGGATGCCCTGGACCCGGATGATCAGAGCCAGGCGGAACTTGAGCTTGATCCTGGTTTCCGGCTTATTTCGAGTGTAAATGGCGCCCCGGTAGATGGGCTGCAGGTTACCCTGCTGGATGCTGCCACGGGCCAGCCCGCTACTGCAGCGGTTTTCGGTCGCGATGGCATTAGCGCATTTCCTGCGACGGTGGTGAGTGGTGGGGTGGTCCAGGATGGCGCGGGTATTGAGTACAACTTCAGCCCCGGTGGCTTCTACTTCCCGCAGCTTCTGCCCGGCCAGTATCGGTTGCATGTTGAAAGCTCCGGCGCTTATGCATTCCCGTCCACTGAAACGGATGTTGTTCTCAACAGTTTGCCTGGCGGCCCCTTTGTCCTCGCGCAGGGTTCGCGCGGAGGCGTGTTTACGGTGGCTGACGGCGTACCAGTGGCTTTTGATCTGCCAGTTGATCCGTTACTGCCTGAGGTTTTTGTCAGCAAGCAGGCGGACAGGGAAAGAGCTGCCGTTGGCGATTTCATCCAGTACCTGATACGAATCGAAAACGCACCGGCAGCGAGTGCCGGTAACCAGCTTGAGCTGGTCGACGATTTTCCCGTCGGATTTCGTTATGTGCCGGAGTCTCTGCAGATTGATGGTGCATTGGGCGGCGAACCGCAGATTAGCGACGACGGGCAACAACTACGGCTGCCACTCGGCGATATTGAAGCGGGTGGCGCCATTGAAGTGCGCTATGTTACTGAGGTCACCGGCGTTACCCCGGTTGGCGTTGCGCGAAACTCAGCGACCGTAGCCGGCGTCGGGGTGAACACAGCGTTTGCCGACGTGTTGATCCACGAGGACCTGTTCCTCAGCAAGTCGTTCATTGTCGGCCAGGTGTTTGATGGGGATTGTGATGCATCAGCCCCCGGCGGTCTGGCCGATGTGCGCATCTGGCTGGAAAACGGCGCTTTTGTTGTGACAGACCAGGAAGGTAAGTTTCATTTTGAAGGGGTTGAGCCGGGCACCCATGTGGTGCAACTGGACACCGCGACACTACCGGCCAGTCACGAACTGGTGGCCTGCGAGACGAATACACAATTTGCCGGGAGCAGCCACTCGCAATTTGTTGATGTGCAGGCGGGAGCCTTGTGGCGCGCCGACTTTTACGTGCGTGAAAAACCTGCGCAGCAGGCTGACGTGGTCAGCCGGCTGGATGCTGAAGTGGACGATGGTCTGGTGCACTACCGTTACCATATTGTCGGCGGGGCGGTGGCGCTGGACAAAATCATGGCGACGGTGATGCTCGATGAACAGCTTGCCTATGTTGGTGGGACAACGCGCGTCAACGGCTTGCGCAAAGCTGATCCGCGCGGCATCGAAGCGGGTGCCCTGACATTTCGCCTGCCACCCAGTACAGAAGCGTTTGAATACGTGCTGGAGTTCACGGCCTTTGTGAAGTATGCCAAAGGGCAGCTGGAAACCCGGGGTGTCTTGCAGCTTGGCAACGCTGCGGGTCAATACCGCAGCGAAGTTGCGGTCAGTCGCCTGGGCTTGAACTGGCCTGCAACCCTGGTGACTATTGCCGAGTCTACGCCGGGATTGCCGGTGTTCCAACAGGCATCATCTGCTGCAAACGCACGCGCTTTGCAGCGTGCAGCCCAGGCCAATGCAGCCCTGCTTGACAATGTTGATGGCCCGGTAGAAGCGGCCGACAAAACCGGTGTTGCGGTGCAGAGTCGGGTTCACGAACCCGCGCTCAGTGAAAGCAGGAGCCGTAGCAGTATTCAGCGCACTCGTGTTAGCGCGGTAGTCGGGGAAGATGATCGCTGGCCGTATACCCTGCCATCGCAGGATGAAGGCACCGCGCCGCCATTGGATCG
>JBCCUW010000583.1:0-2548 GCA_039196385.1 Pseudomonadota bacterium | reverse complement strand
GGTTAATGCTGCGAGCTCAACAGCCGCTAACGCCCCAAACTCAGCAATCTGAAAAACACCGTGGCTTTGTAAATAGTGGAGACGATCAACGCCTGCTTGCTCGGCGTGCACCAGATATTCACTGAGCGCCGGTGTTGGAATAATGATTTTTTCGTTTGACTGATCGAGCTGATTAACAAGGTGATCTATGCGCTCCCTCAAGTGGGTGACGGGTTCGCCAGTCTCGGGGTCCAGAGGCGGGTTCGCGTCAGCATCGAACAAATAAACCAGAAACGCCGCATCAAAAACTGCCATTTAGTGGGGCCTTTTATCAGGGCCGTCTCGCAAATCCTGCAGCATAGAAGCCGGATCTTCCACGTCTTTCCATCCGCTACCCTCGACCGATCGAATACGGTCTAGCACTTCGCGCACGGGAACCTCATCCAGCACCTCGAAACGATCTACTCTGAAGCGCTCTAATTGCCATTGCCCATTTTCATCGCGTCGCCAGCTTCCGGAACCATGAAGACGAATAACCTTCGTGTAAAGGTAGTGGCCAATTTTGCTCGCCTGTTCGCGAGTAAGATTGATGCGTGAGTAGGTTTGGTTTCGGTCCTCAAGAATCAAATGAGCAGTTTTGTCTTGCCCTCCGACGCGCACGGGCACACCTTCAATCGTGCCTTGCTGGCGGATCAATCCGTAATCGATCGGTTTCGGCCGTTCTTTTCCAGGAAAAGAAAGAACAACAGCGCCTGAATCGTCATCTGGGAAGGCACTTAAACTACCAACAGCGTTGTCATCAGCCAATCGCTTGTCCAGCTGAACAAACACTTTTCGCAAATCGTCTGGGGCCTCACCTCGGCCGATTGACATAACTCGTTGGGTAACTTTCGGGATCGCGGGTTCGTCGATAGTAGCTACCAGGACAGCACTGCCCTCCTCCATTCTGTCGAAGTGCACACTTGAGGGTTCGCCGAGAAGCATCGCCAGATCTGCCATATATTCAGATAGGCGCTGCATCGGAATCGTGCCTGGCTTATACGATCCGTCAATGTTCAACTTATAAATCAGATGCTTTGGCATGACCTGAACTCCTTAAACTCCAGTATTGCATGAGCTTCGATTTTGCCAAAGGGGAAAAATCACATAATGAAACACGGTAATACTGTATTTATATACAGTATAAATGATGTAACCCGAACAGGCGACTAAAAGAAATCGCCAAAACTAAGGTTTGCCAGGCCAGCAGTCGCGGCGTCGCAAAATCAATCAGAGAGGCAGTTTGCGCCCCCTGGCAAACAATGCCTCCGATAACGTTCAAAACACCAAACAGGCACGTAAAGTTCAACAGCGTCATCGTATACGGCGCGACTTCCCGAGAGCGAAGCTCAGGCCCTGCGCCGGCAGTGGCAAGCTGTGCGCGGTTGAGGGCGCAATGCCGGTACCGTTACACCACAGTTGCAGTTGCTACGTCAGCGGTAGCGACAGACGGTAAAAGTACGTCTCTTTACCCGCATTGCGTGGGTTCACAAAAGTATCCTCCAGCCGCATCCCCAGCTTTTGAGCCACACCTGCTGAGGGCAGATTGTCAGTCGCCATAGTAGCCACCAGTTCGGGTAGCCGCTGTTCTTGTGCCCAGGTCACCAATCCCCGGCATGCTTCAAGCGCATATCCCTGCCGCCAGTAGTCACGATGGATAATGTAGCCCAGGTCAAATCGTGGGGTACCTTGAATATCCATGCGCATAATGCCGACATCCCCAACAATCTGATTGTCGCTGAGGCGCACACAGCAGCTACGGGCAAAACCCCACTCCGCCATGCTGTGCTGCGCACGGCGCAACCAATCCCGGGCGCCAGCCTGATCATAAGGCTGCGGCCAGTGCGCCATGGTCTGCGCGTCACCCAGCAGGCTGACCAGCGCTGGCAGATCACTATCCTGCCATGCCCGCAAGCACAGCCGTGGCGTGACAATGTCCATCAGTGCGCCTGCTCAGCACTCTGCGCTTCCCGGGCAAATAACGCTTCCCGATCGCGATCAAAACGACGGCCGGCGAGGTAGAACAAGGGGATAGCCAGCATCGACAGCAACGTGAAGGTCAACAGCGTCATGGTATAAGGCGCGGCGCCCCCGGCGGCTTGAATCTGGTCAATCACCACACCACCCAGGGTGACGCCAATACCGAGGCCAACAAAATTCAGGGACAGAATGTAAAACGCCACCACTGTCCCGCGAATACGGGGCGGCACCAGTTCCTGAACCGTTGAAAACGTTGGACCGTAGAAACAACCGAGCTGGAAAAAGCCAATAAAGATGCCCACCATAAACCACAAAGAATCCGGCTCAACCAGCCGATAGGCAATGTTGATCGGCGCCAGGATCAGCATGATCCAGAAGAGAAACATGGGTCGGCCCATACCGGTTTTGCGCAGGAATACATCACCACCAGCACCGCCGAACAGGTTACCCAGAATACCGCCGAAAAAACCCAGCCAGGCAGAAATTTCAGCGATTTCTGAGCGGTCGAAGCCGCGTTCCTGCACGTACCAGACCTGATCAAAAGTCGCCG
>JBCCUW010000582.1:0-2579 GCA_039196385.1 Pseudomonadota bacterium | reverse complement strand
GTCTGTCGCAAGCTTTGTATGCCTGGCAGATGGCGATTCTGCAGGCGGCCCCTGACGCGCTCAGCGAGGCGAGCGTGGGCGTGTTGCGGCATTTGTATCAGGTGCGCTTCGGCCAAATAACCGCCGTGCAGCAGCACGCCTGGATGCTGACAAACGTCATACCTGCAGCTGAAGAAGTCTGTTGCGCTTTGCAGTTGCTCTTGCCCCGTTTACTCGCCGGTACAGCGCAAAGACGTTTGCCGAAGCAGATTTCAGCGCAGGAGTTTGCGCACTTTGCCCTGGAAGCAACGGGTCTGTTGTTTCCTGAGTTGGGTCGTGCCGCACTGCAGGCTGAGCCTGGGGCTAACCGGTATGCAGACGCGTGTAAGCGCTTACTAACACGAGCCGAAGCTAAGCCGGTTTATCGGATGCAATCGCAATCGAGACCGTTGCCGGATAGCTCGGTTGAGTAACCGGATACGCGCGCAGAGGCCTTAGAGTGCCTGGATTGGATTGGGTGGCGCGGGGACCAGTAGCTCGTAAAACTCTGCCAGCGAGTCACAGACTGTGCCAATAGGCTTGCGACCGGGTTCTTCAACCTGTACGCAGCCGGTGTCGTTATTTACGGTCAGAAACAGCTCGGAATCTGGCTCTGTGCAGGCAAAAAAAACAGAAAATGGCGTTTTGTTGTGGCGACAGGCGACCGCGTGACCGATCAGGTTTTCGATCAGCCGGTCGACATCCTGGCGGCTCCACAAATAGAGCAGACTCACATGGCCATCGGGTGCCTCAGCTTCGAGGTTGGCTGACCAGTAGGCGCCGTAATGGGTTTTGATATCTGGATGAATCGCCATTTCCAGTGCCTTCTCCAGATGCGCGAAATCGTTATTCGGTTCGCGTCGCACCGGTTGCCAGGGGATGGACTGCGCACCGTCCGGGTCGGTGACCGCGGTGCCGATCTCGCAGGGTGATGGCCAGTCTTTGTCAAACGTGGTGACCAGCTCTGGATAAGATTGCTGGTAGTGCGCGAAGAACGTATCAATGGCGTTGGTCAGTGCAGCGGTCACGGGAACTGGCGGGTTGTTCAATGTGGCCCCAGTTTACCAGGCGGCGGTGGTTTCCGGTGCGGTCGGTTAGCCAGCTGAGCGCGTTCTGCCGGATCCAGCTGGGCAACAAAGCGCACAAAAGATTGATCGCTGACCATGAATATCTCATCCTGAAGCCCCCGCATTTCTGCCAGGGCGTCCTCCAGGACCTGCGCATCGAAGGGTTCAGCCCTGATGGCTTGATGAACGACACGACGCTGCTCGCGCAGTTGTCGAAGATTCGGGCGTACCGAGGTGAAATACTCCCGGATCAGCGGGCGCACGGCTTCGCGACGGGGTTCGGGTAAACTGCGGGCCCAGCGCGGGAACATGTGGGTCGGATCAGCTGCAGGTCCCATGCCGCTGGCCCGGCCGAGAAGAAATCCACCGAGGGCCAGGTTTAATGCCAGTGAGACCACAAGTACAACTGCAATCCACTTAGATTTCATCAAACTCGATCTCCTCTATCTGTTCGACGTACAGCAGTGCCTGCATATCCAGATCGTCAATGTAGCTGTCGCCCTCAAATTGGACGGTCATACCCAGGGCGAAGCCGAACACCAATGGCAGTGCTGCAGTCCAGGCACTGCGCCAATAGGACGCCGTGAACCAGTCCAACAAGTCTGCAAACGGATTGTTTGTGGGCAAATTAGCCAGCACTCGACTGGCCAGGTGTGCTGGCGCTTCGTGAGGCTCCCGGGCCAGTCCAGCCAATAGCTGGTCCAGTTCGGCATCCAGTGCTTCAGTACTCGAGTGGTCCTGTTTGTCTGTCGGTGAATTCATCTGGACTCCCTCAATCTGTCCTTCAGGGTGCGGCGTGCGCGAGCCAGTTGAGACTCCACCGCACGCACGCTCAAACCCATCACAACAGCAACTTCCTGGTTGGTCAGTCCCTGCTGATGGGTCAGCAATATAGCGGCTTTTTGCTGAACGGGTAACTCGGCGATGGCGTTGTCCAACAGCGCTTTGCGCTGCGCGGCTTCAGCTGCTTCACCTAAGTCGTGTATGTCCGGCGCGGCGGCTACCACCGCTTCATCAAGCACCAGCCGGTTGCGTCGCACGCTGTCGACATATCTGTTGTGCAGAATGCGGTGCAACCAAGTGGAAAGTCTGACTTTGCGTGGCTTGAACGTACCCGCGCGGCGCCAGACGGCCAGCCAGGTTTCCTGAATTAGATCGTCAGCACCGCTGGGCGAGCGTGTCAGGCGGGAAGCGTAATGGTGCAGCGCATTGAGGTGCCTTTGCATGAGTTCAGCAAAAGCTTGTTCATCTCCACGGCTTACGGCAATCATCAGGCTCTCATCTGTACGCTCTTCCACAAAAAGGTTTTATCCTTCCTGTGCTTCTGCGTGGCGGCCCCATCGGCCTGGCAGACCACCGTTCTGGCGCGCGGCACGCATTTCGGCGCGCGTGACCTGGCCGTCACCGTCACCGTCTGCCTGGCGCAGCCGATCTGCGGGGTCAGGCATTTCGTCAGTGGTCAGCAGGCCGTTACCGTCAGTGTCGAGATGGCTG
>JBCCUW010000581.1:0-2591 GCA_039196385.1 Pseudomonadota bacterium | reverse complement strand
TTGGTTACCGCAGGCGCTTTCGACTCGGGTGATTTGGTTGCTTCACGCGCTTTGTTTGCCACAGATGATTGGCCTACCCCAGGTGTATTGGCCGCACGGCCAGCCTCGGGCTCTGTCACAAATATTGTGGCGACGTCCTGCAGCAGCGGTATTTCCAGATTCTGTCCAGTCGCGATTCGACCCTGGCGCTGTTTTTCCATATTTCCAGGCGCGTTCTGCGCTGCGGTGTTCTCGACCAGCTTGAACAGCGCATCGCCAGTGCGCCCATTACCTTGCCTGGCGAGCGGTTGACGCGGGCTCGAGATGTTCTCCTGCCCGCTATCTGCTGCTCTATTTGCGTCGTTATCTTTTTCTTCTCCAGGCTCCTCGCCCGCAACTTCCCGTTTATCAGGGGTATCCGTCACCGTGTCTTGCGCTTCCAGTGCGCTCAGCATTTCTTCCAGCACATCCCGGGTTAGCACAACTTCGTTGAGGGCTTCTTCCAGCGCCTCCTGGGCGTGACTTTCCTCCTGCGCCTGCAGCTCAGCCTCAGCACGGCGCTTGGCGTCGAGATCAGCAGGCTCGCTGGCTGGCGTTGCCGTGCCCGCAGCTGCGGCGAGTATTTCCGGCGCGGTGTCGTGCGACTCAACTTCGTTCGCAGGTAGGTTGGATTCGCCGTCTGGTGCTTCAGGGACGGGTGGCAAACACAGTGCTTTGTCGTCAACCCGGGAGATCAGGACGCGCTGTTCTACTTTACCACGCTGCAACTGCTGGCTGACATAGACATGATTGTGCGGCATCTCCAACATCGTACAACGCGGCACAATCGCGCCGGCTGTGTCCATGATCCAGCGCTCGGGACACACCAGCCGATAACCAGCGGCCTGATAAATCACATTGAGACAACCTTTCGGGTCAACCTCCAGGGTTACCCAGCGCTCACTATCAACGCGGGAATCCAGTACCAGCAAACCCTGCTCACTTTCGCCCAAGGTGACCGTGTCACGAATTTTTATCGTCAGCGTGTTTCTATTGGCTACCAGATACCAATCGTCCGCAACATGCTCGGAGCGTTCAAATTGCACGATATTTTTTTTCATGCGTCCATTACGTCTACACCGGTTGTGAACCCGGTGGGGCCAACCCAAGATACGAGCTTCGCCAAAGCTCTGCAGGACTGGCGCAGTGCCATGAGGACAACTCAACCGCAAGCCGAACCGCTTACAGGTTGAGCCATGGCGTGCTGATACTGCTTACACTACCCCAACTTTGTCACTCGCCAATCGTGTCGCACGTTCTCGATGTTTTGAGGCGGTGTCAGATTCTTGCGCTGACGGGGCTTGTTGCCCTGTTGATCGCCGATTTTGTGAGAACGGCCAGCTTTTTATCGCTTTATTATTTTTTTTGTTTAATTGCGTTATTGCGCTGGCATTACCAAGGGTAATTGCGTTTTTCGACTACTCGTTCGTATCACCCAGAATATAGTGCGATTTTCGCCCGCTTAACCCGCCAAAAGCAAATTTAATTTACCTGCAAACTTGCATCTACCCAGACCAGTGCGTATACAAAACATTGGAGATTTTTTGGGAGTGAGGATGTCGGAAAACAGCCTGGAAGAGGCCATACAATCAGGCATGCTGGTGGCGTATCACGCCGAGCGTACGCCGCAACACAGCGCCGTGGTGACCGAATACGGTGACAGAACCTTTGCAGAGCTGAACGCCAACGCGAACCGCCTGGTCAGGTTGCTGCAACAGCATGGGATTGGCGCCGGCGACTCAGTCGCCATTGTCAGCAAGAACCGTCCAGAGTTTATCGACGTGCTGGCGGCCACCACCCGGGCCGGCATTCGTTTTACCCCCATCAACTTTCACCTCAAGGGTGAAGAAATCGGTTACATCGTCGACAACTGTGAAGCAAAAGCGTTTTTTGCGGATGCAGCACTGGGGCCCCCAGTGGTGGAAGCCACAGAACACGCCCCCAATGCTAGCCTGAAGGTAGCCATTGGCGGAGAGGTGTCCGGTTTTGTGGGGTACAACGAAAGTATCGACGATCTGGACGGCAGCAACATTGCTGACCCGCAGCTGGGCTCGCGCATGCTATATACCTCAGGTACCACCGGGCGACCCAAGGGTGTGTATCGCAAGGACCGCCTCCCCGAAGCACCGATATGGGATGCTGCCCCCAACATGTACACACCGGGGGTCAGTCGCGGACTGGTGACAGGCCCTGCCTATCATGCGGCACCCCTGCTCATTGATATCGTACAGCCGCTCTGGTCTGGGGTAGGTATTGTGATGATGGACCGCTGGGATGCGGAGCGCACGCTGCAATTAATCAGTGACCACAAAATCACACATACCCACATGGTTGCCACCATGTTCCACCGTCTGCTGCAGCTACCGGAAGCGACCCGGGCTCAATATGATATATCCAGTATGCAGTTCCTTATACATGGGGCGGCGCCCTGCCCCGTGCACGTGAAACAGGCCATCATCGAGTGGTTTGGCCCGATCGTCTGGGAATACTATGCTGCCACCGAAGGCGGTGGCGGCTTCCTCGTCGGTGCAGAAGAGTGGTTGACCAAACCCGGCACCGTGGGCCGCCCGGGG
>JBCCUW010000580.1:0-2615 GCA_039196385.1 Pseudomonadota bacterium | reverse complement strand
CTGATGACGTCAGTAAAATCGAACTCGCCGGTGTTGTTGGCCGCGCCGGATACTTTCACCGACCATGGGGACGTCGTCAGGGTATGGGCATATTCCGCGGGATCAGATTTAGACGTACCGAATTCATAAAAGTTGTTGTAACTGGTGACTATGTCTTCCGGTGTCAGCGCATCGTCCGGCTGAAGGCCGGCCAGCACCGGCAGGCTGAGACCGCTCAAACTGAGCGCGCCGAGTGATAATCCTTGTTTCATCAAGGTACGCCGATTAACAAAGGCACTGTGCGGAGTGATTTCCGAACCGGGAACATCTTCTCCGCGTAATTTTCTAAGATTGGCTTTCTTGACCAGCATGAATAGGGACAGCTCCTGTTCTTATCTTGAACTGCATCATTGGAACCTGCCGCCGTGACAAAGTTCCGAAAGCCTCACTTATGGGTTGGGGTATGGGTTCAAGAAGATTTGGCTTTGCGCTGATCGTATAGCCACTTACAGGGCCCGGAAAGCGCATAAACAGTGAACAGTATGAGCAACACAGTCGGTGGATCCACCAGCAGAAGAGAAAAGCCTAGGACGATGAAGACCAGGGTTATAAACGGCACCCGGCCTTTGAAGTTAATGAGTTTTGGCGAAAAGTAGGTGAAGTTGGAGACCATGAGGAGGCCGGTCAAAACGGTTATCACTCCCATGACGCTGGCAACAGGTATCGACGGCGCCCCGCCACCATACTGAATCCACACCCAGATGGTACAGGCGATAATCGCCGCGGCAGAGGGGCTGGCCAGCCCGGTAAAACTGGCGTTTTCACCCTTGGTATTAAAACGTGCGAGGCGCAGCGCTGCACAAGCCATATAGACAAACGTCGCAACCCAACCCGCCTGGCCCAAGCTGGACAAGCCCCATGAGAAGGCCACCAGCGCCGGCGCAACGCCAAAGGCGACCATGTCACTGAGGCTGTCATATTCAGCCCCGAATTCACTTTCCGTGTTGGTGAGTCGCGCCACCCGCCCATCTGCGGTGTCCAACGCAAATGCGACGAATATCGCCAACGAGGCAGCGATAAAGTTGCCATTCATACCCGCAACAATGGCATAAAAACCGGCAAACAGCGCACCAGTCGTAATCAGGTTGGGCAGCAGATAAATACCCCGTTGCCGGAAGCGGCGTCCCCGCCGCAGGGGCTGTTCAGGCTGCCCTTCTTCCGCATCAGCGGCTATATCCTCGCCTGCGGCATCTGCCGCTGCCGCTGCAGTGGCATCAGGCCTGCGACTGTCCTCGCCACCGTCGCGACCAGCGCGGGTAGTCTCGTCGACTGGCACCGCGCGCAGTGCAGGCTCTTCACTCGACAAGCTGTCCGGCGCACCGGGGCCGGTTTTCTTCTGATCTGTCATGCGCCTATTTTCCGCAAATCGCCGCCGAATAACTAGCCTGATATATCTCTTTATTTTTCATATATTTACAGCGTATTTAAAGAAATAGCTGTCGGTTTAGAAGGTGTCAGCTGTCACCGCTGTGCGTCCTTTCACGCAGTTGCCCACGCAGTGCTGACGAACTATGGGTTTTTTCGTCGCCCACAAACTCAATGCGCCCGCCGCCCGCTTCCACCGCGTGCCTTTCCGGCATCTGGTCCAGCGTGTAGTCTGTGCCCTTCGCTTGAATATGCGGCTTAAACAATTCAATTAAGGGGATAGGAATAGCCGCTTCCAGTGGTACAACATAGTCGACCATCTCCAGCGCGGCGATGACTTCCATGCGTTCATGGTCTTTGTTGATCGGCGGTTCACGATTCGGATTTGCCGCAATCGAGTTATCAGTGTTCACCGCAATCACCAAAACATCTCCCAGTGCCCGCGCCGCTTCAAGATAGCGGACGTGACCTACGTGCAGCAGATCAAAGCAACCATTGCCGAACACAATTGTGCCACCGGCCTCACGCACTGCCTCCAGTTTATTCTTCAACTGCTCTGGGTCCTGAAAAATTTTGTCCGCAACCGGCATATCTCACCAAACATCGTTTCAACCACCAGTGTAGCCGCTTCGACGACCAAGCTATAGACTTATCCCTTTTTCGGGGTCACTTTTACCCGCCTCGCCATGCAAGCTGATACAGACAAAAACGCCCCACCCAACAAGATCACCTGGCAGCGTGAGCCGCAGAACATACTGCTGGTGCTACCCACCTGGGTCGGCGACGTGGTCATGGCAACTCCGTTTATCGAAGCCGCATTCGCGCGTTTTCCACAAGCGCGTATCTCGTTGCTGATGTACCGTCACCTGCAACCCATTCTGCACGGCAGCCCCTGGCTCGAACATGTTTATGTCTGGCCACCGCGCAAGCCAGGCCCCACAACCAGCAAGGCGCAACACAAGGCAGACTACCGGGACTTTCTGCACAGCCTCAAAGCGGCAAGCTTTGATCTCGCCATTCTGCTGCCTAACTCTCTGCGCGTCGCGTGGGTGGCATGGCGCATACGCGCCACCCGACGGGTTGGCTTCAATCGAGACGGACGCGGATTACTGCTCACAGATCGTTTACCCGTACCCAACAAGCAAGGACGTAGCTACACGCCGATGCCTCTGGTTGAGTACTATCATCACCTTGCCATGTATCTGGATATG
>JBCCUW010000579.1:0-2622 GCA_039196385.1 Pseudomonadota bacterium | reverse complement strand
ATTGAGCGCGATTCCATTAACGACATCGACAACTTACCCGGCTTTTTGTGGCAAACCGCGCGCAACTCGATCCTGAATCAATACCGGTCAAATGCAACTGCACAGAAGCTGGCCCAGGATGTGTCGGAGCACTTTTTTGCCGAAGACGGTACCCATAACGATCCCGAGCGTGTCTATATAGGCAAAGACGATGTAGAACGAATCACCCGAACCCTGCGCAATATGCCGGCAATCCGAAGCCGGGTGTTCTTGCTGAATCGCATGGACGGCTTGAGTCACAGTGCAATTGCTGAACTGGTCGGCCTGAGCCGTTCAGCCGTCACCAAACACATTGCACGTGCATCACAAGAGATTGAGTCTGCGGGCGCGAATCTATGACACAGCAAACTGCGCAACACGCTCAAAGAGAAGCCCATCGCTGGCGCTCGCTGCTCGATAGCGGATGCGCCACTGCTGACGATCGGTTTAGGTTTCAAAAATGGTATGCGCAGAGCGACACGCATGCCCAGGCCTTTGATCGAGCGCAATCCACATGGAACACCCTGGGAGATCTGCCACGAGACGCAATTGATCCTGCGTTGTTTAAGCCATCGCTGTGGGAATCTACACGCGCGGGGCTGTACCGTTGGTTGCGAACCTCAAGTCGGCAACCTGCCCTATCGCTTGCCTCCGCATTTGCCCTCCTCGTGGGCGTATTTGTGTGGTGGCAGGCAACACCGCAAATCCAAGAGCCAACGCAACACACCACGCAAACCGGTGAAATCAGGGCAATCACCTTTGACGATGGCACAACCGTCACTCTGGGCGCAGACTCCCGGCTTAGCATTTTGTACACCGACGGCGTAAGGCAGGCGACCCTGAACCTGGGCGATGCTTTTTTCGACGTCTACAGCGAAGGTCGGCCTTTTAAGGTGGCAACCAATGCCGCGACCATCCAAGTGACGGGCACATCTTTTGGGATATCAGCATACGACAGCCATACCCGGATTGCGGTCGCAGAGGGTTCCGTTTCCGTGGTTAGAGCGGCAGAGGTGGTCGCGCTGGAAGCGGGTCAGACCGTTGTCGCCCACGCCACTCGGTTGAGTGAAGTACAGTCGGTGGAAAGTCATCAAATCAGCGCCTGGCGGACCGGCAGGCTCAGGTACAAAGGGGCTACGCTCGGGGAAGTGGTCGCAGATGCCAACCGATATTTGGAGCAGTCCATTCGTATTGTCGACCCGTCTGTTGCCGCACTGAAAGTCACCGCATCCTTCGAGGTTGAGGAATTAAAGCCAGGACTGCAAAATCTTTCCCACGTCCTACCCATACGCTTTGTCGAGCGATCTTCAGGTTGGGTCATCTACCCAGATAGCCTGTAACTTTTTGGCGTAAGTTGTTACCCGTTTGGCCGGGTATTGTGTCTTATAGGTGAATGATTCTTATTTGCACCAATTGGAGAGCACACTATGCTGCTGGGTTGCTATCAAGAAGCTGGGCGCCCGCTCAGCCTCGCACTGCTGATTTTTTGCTTCTTTGCGGCCGAGGTCTACGCTGATACCAAGGCGATCAACGTTGAGGCACAACCATTGCGCGACGCGCTACTGGCGATAGCAGACCACTATCAGGTCACGGTGCTGGCCAGTGATGAACTGGTGCGCGGCAAATCAAGCCCGTCGATCCAAAACGCCGGCATGACAGCGCTGCAAGCAGTGCAACGCTCTCTCGCAGACACCGATCTTTCTGCACGAGCACAAGGAAATACCATACTGGTGGAGTCGACCCCTACTGAGGACGGCAAAGCTGATTCAACCGAAAACGCAAGCGCGCCCCCCGGAGCCAGTAATCAAAATGACCAGATAGAGGAACTGGTTGTGGTTGCCCATGCTCGAGACTACGGCAACACCACAGCCCAAGCAGCGTTCGGCATCGACACCGAGCTGTTAAAAACGCCAGCATCTATCAGCGTCATTAATGAAGACCTACTCAAAGATCTGCAAGTCAACAATGTGGATGAAGCTTTGCGCAACGTGGCCGGTGTGACCCGCTTTAAGACGGGTAATGGCGGTGAAGAAAAATTCACCATTCGTGGTTTTGACGTGTCGAACTCCATCTATAAAGACGGCGCGCCCATTAACAATGGCCTTAACGTGTCGAACGTGCCCTCGACGGAAACGGCAAACATCGAGCGCATCGAGGTGCTCAAAGGGCCTTCCGCCATACTCTACGGCGAAGGTGAGCCTGGCGGCATCATCAACTACATCACCAAGAAACCCGAACGCGAACGGTATTCCTATATAGAACTGCTGGGTGGATCCGATAGTTTTTACAAGGTTGAAGCGGATACAACTGGCGCTTTTACCCAGGGCTCGAACTGGGCTTACCGGATCGCTGGATCGTACGAAGACTCAGAGAACTTTCGGGATGAAGTGACACGACAAAGACTATTGCTCAATCCCAGCATCGCCTACTTCAGCGACAACACCAGCGTGGTGATTGGTCTGGAATATCTGGATGACGACTTCACCCAGGACCGGGGCCAGGTGTTGGACGGTGATATCATCACGGGTTATAGCTACAGCAATCGCTTGGACGACAGTCAGTTTTTTGGCGTCCCGGGACACAACGATCAGACAACCGCTGAAT
>JBCCUW010000578.1:0-2631 GCA_039196385.1 Pseudomonadota bacterium | reverse complement strand
TGTAGAACCAGTTTCAATAGCGGCCCGAAGGGGCTGTCTGCTGGAATAGCGGCGATTTTGGCGGCAACCCAAGTGCTGGGATCCTGATCCTCTGTAGCCGGTGCGCTCACCTGCAATGCGTCAATATGTTGGCGCAATTGTTCATTTTGTTGCGTAAGTTGGCGATTGCGCAGCCAAAACGCGGTACTGACAGCAATGGCCATCACCACCGTCTGCAATATTGCGAATAAGCTCCACTCCATAGCGCACTTCTGCCCAAAAAAAACAGTTCTCACCTCAGTATAGGTGGGCTCCGGGGGTTTGCTGTGCGGAATGTCTGAAATAAATTTGTCATATTTTACGCTTATTCGCTTTTCTTCTATTGATATGCTTTTTCCAGATAGTTAGGCTCCGCCCCAGATCACAAGTGTTTAACACTGTGGATCTAGGAGAGCAGGTTCAGTCGTATTGGGAGCATCGGGAGTGGCTGAACCGAACCATTTATATGGAGCTGAGAGAGAAAAAGAGAGAGAGGAATCATGCAACTAAATCGTACTTACTTAAGGACGGTGTGGCTCTGCGCTTTGGCGTGGCTGGCTGTGGGAAGCCCGCCCGTGGTTGCGCAAGACGCCGTTATTGAAGAAGTGATTGTGACCGCGACCAAACGCGAGGCGTCTATTCAGGACGTCCCCATTGCCATCAGTGCATTCAGCGGCGAAGACCTTCAAGCCCGTGGCATCACCGATGTCAACAGCCTGCAACAGGTTTCGCCCAGTCTGTTTGTGAACACATCTAACTCGTCAACCAACGGCGGCACCATGCGCATCCGTGGCGTGGGTACCACAGGTAACAACGTGGGTCTGGAAGCTGCGGTCGGATTTTTTATCGACGGTATTTACCGCAGTCGTTCCGGACAGGCTTTGAACGACATTCTTGATGTTGAACGAATTGAGGTCTTGCGAGGCCCCCAGGGCACGTTGTTCGGCAAGAATACGTCAGCGGGCGCTGTACACATCATTTCCAATAAACCGGATTTTTCCGAGAACAGCGGCTGGGCTTCAATTTCTGCCGGCAACCTGGACACGATACGGGGTGAAGTGGGGTACAACGCTGCACTGTCTGATCGTTCCGCGCTGCGTCTGGCGGGCAGCTTTCACCAGCGAGACGGATACTACGAAGACATCGATACCGGGGACGAATACAACGAACTGGATCGCTATGCGTTAAAAGCGCAATACATGTGGGAACCCAATGATGCGTTCAGTTTGCGTGTGATTGCTGATTACACCGACAAAGATGAATCCTGCTGCCCGGCAACCTACACGGTGCAGGGACCGACGGCACCCATACTGGTGGCTCTGGGTGGAGATCCGGTGATCAGCGAAGACGGTGATGTCGGGGTGAACTCAGAACCGTTCGAAACGGTGGAAGATGGCGGAATTACCCTGGAACTGAGTTATGACATGGAGTGGGCAGAACTGCAATCCGTCACGTCTGTGCGTTCGTTTGAAGCCGAGCGCGGCCAGGATGTGGACTTCTCCAACGTCGACATTTACCTGCGGGGGAATACCGAAGAAGAGTTTGACGTATTCAGTCAGGAGATTCGTCTGGTGGGCGGAACTGACGATTTTGACTGGCTGGTTGGCTTTATCTATGGCGAAGAAGAAATCACCAATGACGGCCGCTTTCTGGAACTCGCCAGTCAGGGTCCTGCCTATTTTGATCTCTTGCTCGGTGGCGGTGCTGGCACCATTGAAGCGCTGCTGTCACCCGGCCTGGGACTGCGTGGTGCGTACGAACAGGATGCGGAATTCTGGGCGATCTTTACGCATAACACCTGGCACGTGACCGATGATTTCAGCATTACATTGGGCCTGCGCTACTCAGAGGAAGATAAAGAAGGTGGCACGGTGATTAACGGTACCGGCGGGCCCGATACCGTGGGTGAAAACTGGCCTTGCGCAGCGCTGGCTATTCCCACCTTTTGCCAGAACGCGGGCTACAGTCTGGACCGAACGGACGAAGAACCCACCGGCACCCTGGCTTTAAACTACAACGTGAATGACAACGTTGCGGTTTATGTCAGTGGCTCGCGTGGGTACAAGTCTGGTGGTTTCAACCTTGATCCGACGGCGTACAAGTTGGATGGCACTGGCGCGGTGGTGGCGGATTCCCGCGAATTTGTCGCGGAAATTACCACGTCTTACGAACTGGGTCTGAAGAGCAACTGGTTTGAAGATCGCCTCACCATCAATGTGGCGGCTTTTACCGGTGAAATTGATGATTTCCAGCTGAATACATTTGAAGGGGCTTTCTTCACCGTCAACAATGTGCCTGAGGTGGAGATGGAAGGCATTGAGATGGAGTACACCTGGTTGATTGCTGATGGTGTCATGCTGTCCGGCGGGGTGACCAATATCAACACGCGTTACGCCAGCAATGCCGGCAGCGCTGTGGGTAAACCCAATCTTGACGGTCGTCGCATTACTAACGCCCCGGAATGGCAAGCCTCATCTGCGTTGTTTGTTGAACAGCCAATGACGGGTGAACTCAACTGGACGTTGAATCTGAACTGGTTCCATCGGGGTGAGCACAACACAGGTTCCAGTCTGGGACCGCTGAAATTTCAGGGTGCCTACAATGTCTGGAACG
>JBCCUW010000577.1:0-2633 GCA_039196385.1 Pseudomonadota bacterium | reverse complement strand
CCTGGCGGGCGGTTACTTCGTGCACATTACTGACAAGCTTACCGTGCTGGAACGCGCGGAAGCGAAAGAACTTGATCTGCGTGAAGAGTATGAAGACAAAGCCGGCCAGGCGGCCAACCTGGAAGCACTGCGGCAACAGAAAATAGAAATGGAAGCGACCTTTGATGGGTTGTTGCGCCAGTTGCCGACGGATACGGAAGTACCGGGGCTGTTGGAAGACATTACGCGGACTGCGCTCGATAACGATCTGACCATTGAGAGTATTGATCTGCAGGCTGAGCGCAAAACCGAGTTCTATATCGAACTGCCCATTCTGGTGGTGGTTGAAGGGACTTATCACAAGATTGGCTCGTTTGTGAGTGGCGTGGCCAACCTGTCACGGATTGTCACGCTGCATGACTTCAGCATCAAACCCACGGCTGATCAGCCGATTCTGCGCATGGAGATTCTGGCTAAAACCTATCGTTATCTGGAGGAATCAAATTGATGTGCCGTCCTTCACTAACAATCTGGCGGCCGTTGCTGCTGCTGACCAGCATACTGGCCATGTCGGCCTGTAGTCCGAGCCGTGATTACGCAGATATCGAAGCTTTCATGGACGAAGTGGATGCGCGTCCGCGCGGACGCATTGAGCCGCTGCCACCGATTGAGACGGTCCCACCGTTCTCGTACGTGGTGAGCAACAAGCGCAGTCCCTTTGAGCCACCCGCAATTGTCAAGCGAGTAGATCGCCGCGGTGGCCCGCAGGTCACACCCGATTTTAACCGGGTGAAGCAATTTCTCGAACAGTTTCCGATTGCGCAGTTATCCATGGTGGGTACTTTGGCGCAGAACGGCACAACTTTTGCGTTGGTACAGGATGCCGATGGCGGTGTGCACCGCGTCCAGCGTGGCGATTACATGGGTAACGACCACGGCAAAATTGAGGGCGTGAACGAAACCAATATTGACTTGATAGAGATTGTTCCAGATGGAACAGGTGGATGGGTTGAGCGTACGCGTTCGGTCTCCCTGGCGGGCGGAGCATAGAGGATGAGGAAGATGTCTAAAGAATACGTAGGAAGGGCGATTCGCACGGTCTTGGTCGCATTAGCATGCTGCACAAGCGCAGGTGCCTGGGCGGTCTCCATGGAGTCGATCGAATTTTCATCTCTACCGGGTGATCGTACCGAAATCCGCATGGAGTTTGATGGCACACCACCCGAACCGAATGGTTATACAATTGAGCAACCGGCCCGCATTGTGCTGGACCTGCCTGGTGTCGAAAGCGCCTTAAGTGAGAAGCATCATAATCTCGGGATTGGTAATGCCCGCCGAGTCTCAGTGATCAGCACCAAAGATCGCACCCGGGCAATTGTTAATCTGACCCAGCTGGTGGGTTATGAAACCAGTGTCGAGGGAAATACACTATTCCTGCTGGTTGGTGCGGGGGCCGCATCTGGCCAACCTGCAGCGCAGTCGATTACGTCAGCGGATGATCAGCGGGTCAGACCTGCAAAAGACTCCCACATCGCCAACGTCGATTTCCGCCGTGGTCAGGGTGGTGAAGGCCGTGTGATTCTGTCCCTCAGTGATCCGAAAGTACCCGTTAACGTGTCGTCTGACTCGGGTCGCGTTCGGGTAGAGGTCCGCAACACACGCTTGCCTGCAGAATTGCGCCGACGTCTGGATGTCACGGATTTTGCCACGCCGGTGCAGCTGATCGATGCTGTACAACAGGGTGACCATACGGTGTTTATTATCGAGGCAGAAGGCAACTATGACTATCTGGCGTACCAGGCGGATAACACCATGTCGATCGATGTCACGCCTGTGACTGAGGATGAATTAGCCCAGCGTGAAAGCTTGTTCCGCTTCAAGGGCGAAAAGCTCTCACTGAACTTTCAGGACATTGAAGTGCGATCTGTCTTACAGCTGATTGCCGATTTTACGGATTTGAACCTGGTGGCCAGTGATACAGTGAGCGGGCGCATTACCCTGCGCCTGAAGAGTGTTCCCTGGGATCAAGCCTTGGAGCTGATCCTCAAAACCAAGGGCCTGGATCAACGCCAGGTAGGTAACGTGTTGCTGGTTGCACCTGCAGCAGAAATTGCTGCCCGGGAAAAACTGGAGCTGGAGAATCAGAAGCAGATTGCTGAACTGGCGCCGCTGCGCACCGAGTTTGTGCAGATTCGCTATGCGTCCGCGTCGGAGTTGTTCAACCTGTTCAACTCCGGTGGGGATGGCGGCTCCTCGATGCTGTCAGACCGTGGTAGTGTGATTGTGGATGAGCGCACTAACTCGATTATCCTCACTGACACGGCAGATCGCTTGGAAGAGTTTCGCCGGGTCATAGGTCAGTTGGATATCCCGGTGCGGCAGGTTCTCATTGAAGCCCGTATTGTCACCGCCAACAGCACTTTTTCTGAGCAGATGGGTGTTAGCTGGGGTGGTGGCGGCATCAGCAACGAGAGTGGTGATGCCATACGTTATGGTGGCTCGCAGGAGACGCTGACCGAATTGCAGAACATTCTTGTAGATGGCTCGGGTGACATTACTGTCCCAGGTGATCTGGTGGTTGATATGGGTGTTACTCAGGCGGGAGCTTCCAGCTTCGGTATTGGTCTGACGGGTGACGGTTATCTGGTTGATCT
>JBCCUW010000576.1:0-2659 GCA_039196385.1 Pseudomonadota bacterium | reverse complement strand
GCACGGCTCGCAGCCCAACCGCTCACCCTTGCCCCGCAGAGCTTTAATTCTGACTTATCAGCCGGGCAACCACAGGCTGCTGAAGATAGACCGGGTGCGCAACATCATGACACCACACGTGAAGGAGGAAACATGTCCGTCTACCTAATCGCCACCATCAATATCAACGACCGCGATACCTATGCCAGGTACGAAGCGGGTTTTATGGAGATATTCAGTCAGTACAACGGCACCATGCTTGCAGTAGACGACAACGCACGAACCATGGAAGGACAATGGGATTACACGCGCACCGTACTCGTCCAGTTTCCCAGCGCTGCTGAAGCGGACGCCTGGTTTCATTCAGAGGCGTACCAGGATATCGCGCGTTATCGACGCGAAGCCTCCGTGGGTAATATCGTGATGCTCAACGGCCTGGGGTAACTTCAGTCCAGTATGGCCGCCGCTGCCGTCATTGTATCCACGGTGACCTGGCGGCGATCTTCACCCCAGGGCATGGGCATCAACACCGGATGTTCAACGCCCGCGTTCACGTAGCCCTGCACAAACTCGGTAACCTGACTGGCATCACCGACGAAGTTGATCGCCTGAATCATATCCTCTGACACAGCTTCCAACGCGCCATCACGATCCCGCGCCGCGTGACGTTCGCGCAGTGCATCAACTTCATCACTGAAACCCGCGGCACGGAACATGTTGGCATAACCATCAGCCATGGCGTAATTGAAGAGGTCTTTGCGGGCGGAGCGTGCTGCCCTGTCCAGTTCGCCCACGGCGGCATGCACGTAAGCAAAAATCCGCGCGTCACCCCCCGCACGCACCCGCTCGATGGAGGCCGGCACGTGGTTCACCGGGATGTAGTTCAGCAACACACCATCTGCCACCTCCCCGGCCAGCTTGAGCATCTGCAGATTCAGGGCAGCCAGAACAATTTTGGGTCGTCGTTCACCCAGCCGCAAGCCCAGCCGGAAGCGCTTCACGCTCCAGAAGTCACCCTCGAAAGTCACCGCCTCACCAGACAGGCATTCGCGCAGCAGAGCCACGTATTCACGCATCATGGCGATGGGCCGATCGGCCTTAGGCTGACCATGCTGGCGCAGAATGCCCGGCGCGGACACACCCAATCCCAGCCACACATCCGCATCCGGGCTCATGGCTTGCAGCGTGGCTGCAGACATTGCCGTGAGCGGGGGCGTACGGATCTGCACCGGCACAATGCCGGTTGCCAGATCCAGTCCCGGCGCTACGGCAGATACAGCCCCCAGCAAAGAAAACGCATCAGTACCGTTGGCTTCCACAGTCCAGATGGAGCGATAGCCCAGACGCTCGGCCTCCACGGCAATGTCCAATATGCCCCGCGGGCCGAGGATACTGAGGCTGCCATAAGTGACGCCCAGCGGCACTGCGGATGAATGTTGTTGGTTTGTCATATCGAGTCCCGTTAAAAATCCAGTGGTACGGTCAAATGATTGGTGAGCACCCAGTTGCGCCGCTCAATCAGCGCCGCATCACAGCCCCCGATCACCTGCCCGCTATATTCGTACGACCTGCGCAAGCCGTCCGGGGTAGGACATTGTTCGTGCGGCAGCACGTCAGCCAGCTGAGAGAAAAACACCCAATAAATATCCAGCGCGGACAATCGTTCGCCAATCAAATAATGCGGGTGGCTGGTCTGCGCCGCAAACGCGGTAAACGCCTGCAGGGTGTCCCGGGCTTTGGCTTCAGCAGTCGCCAAGGCTGCTTCACTGTATCCGTATTGCGCATACATCGGGTTTTTCTGTGCCGCCGCTGCCGCTTTTTCAGGTCCTCCCACCCCAAGCATCAACAGGCGCAGTTGCCAGACCCAGCCGTCTTCGCCAATTAACTCGTTTGCCCAAGCCACCATCTGCATTCGCTCGTCGCGGTTTTCAGGCAGCAAAGGCGGTCCTGAACCCAGCCGCTCGGCCAGATTCAATATGTCCAGCCAGCCGGCCCGCGGAGCTTCATCCGCGTAAACCGCCACCGGCGCGTTGCGGTGCCCGGTCCAGGCCAACAACTCCTCGTTGCGACCGGCTCCCTGTTGCAGAACCGGCACAAAATCAACCTGCTTGAGCGTCAGGATAGCCTTGGCAGACATGGAATACGGCGCGGGGACCCCAGCCGTTAAAGCCAGCCGCAGACCAGGCATCTCTTGAGCAAGTTCTGGTTTGATGTATTCCAAGGTTAGTCCCCAATTACCCCATCGCGCACACGCAAACCGGGAACGCTACAACATTTGCGCATAGGCATCCACCTGCGCTTGTGCGAACCTGGCCGCACGGCATAATGACGTGAGGTTTATACGGACAACCCGGAATCGTCCACGCGGATCGTGACAGACAGATGCACCAGAATCCTGCCAACTCAAACCCTTTGTTTCGCCTGATTGCCTGGAACATACGCGCGGGAGGTGGCCGCCGTGCAGAACACATCGCGCAGGCGTTAGCCGCGCGCAAAGCTGACGCGGTGATCCTGAGCGAGTTCCGGTCTACCTCAGCGAGTCAGCTGATTGCCCAGCGCCTTGCGGAACACGGTCTGGATCAACAGTACGCCACCACCAGCGAAGTGCCGCCAGGTCGCAACGCGCTGCTGATTGCAGCCCGTTCACCCGTGCAGAAAGTTGCTTTGCAGTACAAACCTG
>JBCCUW010000575.1:0-2672 GCA_039196385.1 Pseudomonadota bacterium | reverse complement strand
TCCTTCTCAACCACTCGTGTACAACCTTTGAAATCATCCCTGAAGAGGAGTTGTGCCATGACAGATCCCGGCCCCCATCACCTTGCTGCACAACCCGTGATTATGCAGCCGACCGGGGAGGCGGTACCCAAACCCTTTTCACCCTCATTTTTTGCCGAGCTGGAAACAGATTTTCCGGACTTCCAGGGGCATACCCTGGTGATGACGTCTACATACGAAGAAGCCTGGTCGACCTGGGAGATTCACCCGCACGGCGATGAGCTGGTTTACCTGCTCGAGGGTGATATCGATTTTGTCCTGCACACAGATGAGGGAGATGTCACGTTACGAGTGAACGAGCCTGGGTCCTACGTTGTTGTGCCCCGGAATACCTGGCACACCGCCAGGCCACGCACCCGCACGCGGATGTTGTTTGTGACACCGGGGGAAGGTACGCGGAATCAGCCAGAGCCCGATTAAAGGCGGGGTTCAGGTTCAGCTGACGTAGATGGCGGCGACTATGACCGCACAGAACATAGCCATGTTAAAAATAA
Source organism: Pseudomonadota bacterium (assembly GCA_039196385.1). GTDB lineage: Bacteria > Pseudomonadota > Gammaproteobacteria > Pseudomonadales > Azotimanducaceae > UBA4421. Next base: position 2,139 of record JBCCUW010000575.1, on the reverse strand, counting down.
AATTACCTTCGTAACCCCGATGGAGCACAGCCTGTCTGGGGTGATCCGGATTGACAAAAACTTCAAGTGAGTCGCCGCTGTTGACCCCGGCCAGGTTGACGCTGGGCCGGGAAAATTTTTCTGTCCAAAGGTCTCCGTATTTGATACGTCGGCCGATATAACGATTACCTTCGAAACGATATTCATACTTGATGGTTGGTTTCTGTTCGTCTGCGCCCACGTCGTGCCAGAATGTGCGGGTTCCCTTGCCGAGAACTTTAGCTTCGCAGCGAGACCAATTCATGGTGGATCGACCACGAACGAATTGATAAATCTCGTTGATCATGCACACGAGAAGTATGCTGATCAGCAATATTCTTGAGAGTAGTTCAATATCCATGCGATTCTCTCTGCTTGCGCGTATTACTGATGTCGTTGACCTGTAACCTGCCCAAGCATGACGGATTGTGGAAAATTTTCCGTGATCTGCTTAGTACTTTGCGCTCAGTTTCATGCGTGGGCAGGCCATGCAGACGGGTAGTTTCAGTGACGTTTGAGCAGTTTGCGCCCCATAGCCTTGAGCTGCAGCCAGAGGTTTTTGCCGACAAAAATTGGCGCACCTTGGGGGTTTTGTTTGATCTTTCTGGCCATCAGCCGTTTCAGGGCCGGCGTGCCGTCATAGTTGCCTTCGCGCTGGCCATGCCCCTGATGCAGATCAATGGCTGGGATGTCTATGACGTCGAGGGCCAGGTTCAGGGTAAAAGACTCGGTCTTTGGTCGAAGACACTCGCTGTCAGTGCAGGCCTGATAGCGCACGTCTACCTGAATGTCGACGCTTGGCGTATCCAACGGACGACACTCACTGGCCAGTTCTCCAGTTGCGTAGAACGGATAAATGAGATCCACGGTGCCATGCCAGACATTAAGCTCAGCGATATCCGGCAGAGTGAGCTTTGTCGTTGGTGGCAGCTCCGGCGGCATCACCCGAAACCCCTCCGGCCCTTGAATCTGTACGGACGTGGCGATCATGCCGTCGGGGACCGGCGGCCCGTAAATGTGCAGGCCTTCTGGCAGTTCAAAACGGACGACCAAGTGTCTGATGACACCCTGACGGATGGTGCCTTTACCGCCGTGCACGGCCACCGTGAGTTGTATGTCTTCGTCACCCCCATTGGCCTGGGGTACGTTCTCACCCAACGTTATCCGACCCAGCGCAGCATCAATGTACAGTTCAGCGCTGTCACGCTTTTTATAAGAATCATGGAAGAACTTGGCCACCACAGTTCCGTTTTCGTCTGTGACGTAAACACCTGGATAAGGAATGCCGTATAGCAAGGCGTCATTTCGCGTGATCTGATCGTTGAAAATGCCAAATTGTCTGATCACGGCTGAGTCGATATCGGACAGCAGTGGATAGGGGATGGCCTGTTTGGTCGAAAATTCCGTCAGTGTTTCCTGATCGTCATAAGAAATGGCATACAGACTGATGTTGTGCTCATTGAACTTGGCAAACGCATCGCGCAGCTCGCCGAGCTGCGTCCAACAAGGCGGTCACCATACAGCTGACCGGTAGAAAACGACGACAGATTTTCTGCCGGCACGGTGTTCGTGGTAATTGATCGGATGGCCAGCGGCGTCGGGCAGGGTAAAGTCGGGCAGGCGTTCGCCGATTGCCGGACCGGTCGAGTGACCCTCAGGTAGTCCGGCACGACCCGGGTGGCCCAGCGGTGCCGGTGCGTCAAAACCATGGTGGTCACGTTCCACAACCATGTATTGGATCCAGTTGTTGCCTTCGCGACGAACCATACCATACCTGTCAACGCAGATACTGCTGACAGGACGGTGTCAGGAGTGCGCCGGAAAGATTTGACTGTGGGTTGGGCGGGCAGAAAAATCAGGGCTGAGTATTCATGTTACGAGGCATACCATGCGTCTGGGCTTTGAACCGGTAGGACATTTGAAAAACATTGGTCCGACTATTGCCCGAAATCTCGCTCGGATAGGCATCAGAACGCGGTCGGATCTGGCCCAGGCGACTGCCGTGGGTGCTTATCTGCATCTGTCGGCCAGCTTTCCGGATGAGCGGTGGCCGGTGTGTTACTACCTCTACTCACTGGAGGGCGCGCTGCGTGATAAACACTGGGACAAACTGAGCGCTGG
>JBCCUW010000574.1:0-2676 GCA_039196385.1 Pseudomonadota bacterium | reverse complement strand
TTAACGGCTACGTAGAATTTGCTGCAGTCGTCCTGCCGGATGGTTTGATTGACCAGGTGCAGATGACGGATGCCAAACCACCAGGCATCTTCTGGCGCCTGGGTGCAAACATTGTGTCGTCAATGAAGTTTTCTCCTTCAACTCAATCCACACCAATTCAGGTGCGCATTGATTGGACAGGCGAGCCTCGCTCGGTAGTGGGTGGTATTTCCAGTGTGACTTCGACAGAGGCGCAAATTGACACTGGCAAATTTGTGCGTCCTAAAGCAGAACTTGTGGCGGACAGCGAACAAGCTGCAGCAACCAAGGCAGCCGCAGCCGCCGCCCATGAAGCGGACGTGGACAGGCGGCAAGCGGAGCGGGCAGCGCAACAAGCCGCCGCCGCACAGGCCGAGAAACAACGGGCAATTGAGAAGTTAAACAACCATTTCATACCTGTACCGGCTGAGCTTGAGAGCGTCGCACTGATCGACTTCGACCCTGCTGCCGTAGCCGCACTGCGCCAGCGCTTCATCGCCGGCGCTGCGCGCTCCAATCAACGACATGAAAAGTGTTACGCGGATGCGTTTGAACAAGTGTTATCTGCGACCTATTGGCGGGATCTGAAACACTGGCTTGATTTTGCAAATATCGTTGTCGCCGGTAATTCAGCTTACGCTGGCGTGGCGCCGCTTACCGAACAATCCGCAACTCAGTTATGTAACGATACACAGTTTGTCGATTTTATGACCACACAGCACGGGGAGCGGTTGTGCCAACTGGTGGGTCCTGGCAAACAACGCAGTTATCTGCCAGGCGTCGCCAACTTGGGCATGACTCCGGGCGGAAACGCCTGTCGTGACACAACGTTTGTTCAGAACAGCGAGTATGACCAGTGTACGCGATCATCCAGACGGAGCGGTTTCGGAATACACCCGGATGCCGATAGCTTCTGTAAATGCTCTGCGCAATTGACGGTCCGTGCGTTTGAGGAACAGGGATGGGACTATTCCAGTGGTACAATCACCAGAGCGGCGTCGCAATCCAGAAGCCATTGTTTAAGAAATCTTCGTTAGGGAGGAAGCAGTACCATGGAACCCTCCGCCAACATATATTGTCAGGCTGCTATCAACTACGTCAGTGCCACGGGTCCGGTGGCGGTAGAACAGCCGATTCTCAATGGCCGCGAGGTCGACACCAGTGTCTGGCAGGAAGGTTTTGAACTGATTGAGCTGCCTTCTGCCGTTACCGACTGGACCGATGTGGCGGCGATCGAGTCAGTGCACTACGGTGAGATTGAGCAGTGGGCCAAAGGATTTTGCGGATGTGATGCGGTGCTGTTTTACCCGGCGCTGGTGCGCAATCCCCAGGCCCAGCGAGCCAGTGAAGACTTTGCTCCGGTGATGGCGGCACACTCAGATTACACGGAAGATTATGCCGCCATGATTAAAGACCCAGACAGCGCGTATCATCAGGTCGTGCGGCCGTCGATGTTGCGCGCTGGTGTGACGGATGAAGCGCTGGCAAATGTGCAGCGCATACTCACGCTGCAATTGTGGCGCAACACCGGCCCTGAGTTGATGGACCATCCCCTTGCAATTTGTGATGCGCGCAGTGTCAGCCGTAGTGAGCTGCATCCGCTACGCGTGCCAAGTTATGGTGGGCTGAAAACTGAGTTTGATGCTTTTGGTTTACAGCACTCGGCCGCCAGCGCAAATCACCAGTGGTATACGTTCCCGTTGATGCGTCAACATGAAGTGCTGCTGTTCCGTGCTTTTGACAGTGAGCAGATCGCCCGGGAACAGCCGTTCTGGACGCCGCATACCGCCTTTAAAGACCCGCACAGCAATGGCGTGCCCCGCAGCAGTCTGGAGATGCGCGCCATCTGCCTTTTCTGGTGAGTTACTCTGGTGAGTTGCGCCACAGTGGCTACGCGGTCAGCTGTGCACCCTCTAGTTTCTTCAGTGCTTCGGCCAGAGCATCAATCAACGCCTGATCCTTGAGATGACCGGCTTCGACGTCAAAGCTCTCAAAGAAGCTGGGAATCGACAGGGAAGCCTGAAGCCGGGCGCCATTAAACTGGGAGGACGCCACCGCAGCGGCCAGAACGCTGGCACCGCCGCCGCCGCCGGGAGAGGTTGAAAGCATTACCGTGGGCTTATCCTGATAGACCCGCATGTCGATGCGGGAAGCCCAATCGTAGATGTTTTTGTATGCCACGGAATAGGCGCCATTGTGTTCAGCAAAACTGATCAGCACGGCATCTGCAGCAGCAATTTTCTGCATGAACAACTGCGCAGCGGCAGGTATACCGTCTGCCTGCTCCCGGTCGATGCCATACAACGGCATTTCAAAGTCGTTCAAATCAAGCAGTTCAATGTCCACATCGGCGCTGAGCAAGCTGCTGGCGTATTGCAGCAACTGGCGATTGATCGACTGCTTCGAGTTCGTGGCGGCAAAGGCGAGTATTTTCATGTGTTTTCCTGGTTTGTGTTTGCGGGTTGATGAAATTCGATAACGTTGTTGTCCGGGTCCCGGACGAAAAAGAAGGCAGTGCCGTCGGGCAGCTCCACCCGTTCCGTAATTTTAATGTCTGCTTGTTCCACAGTTTTTGCAGCCGCGTTGAGATCGCTGACCTCCAGGGCAACGTGGGTGTAGCCTGTGTGTTTGCTGCTGATATCCATCAGTATATTGGTG
>JBCCUW010000573.1:0-2679 GCA_039196385.1 Pseudomonadota bacterium | reverse complement strand
CGCCGGGCTGGCGCCCAACGGCGCGGGGTCACTCATTAAGATCAACGGCAGGCCGCGCTGGCGCGCCAACGCCTCCATTCTGTGGAGTAATGAACAATGGTCGGCGGGGGTGTTTGCCAACTGGATCGATGATGTGATCGATAACAGCGTCTCAGCAGATGGTGACACTGCAGATCCGGGCCGCCTTCTGCCGGTGGACGATTATCTCACCATTAACGTGCACGTAGACTATCAGTTCGATACCAATTTTGCTGAATCAACCCGGGTGCGTCTGGGGATTCGTAATCTGTTTGATGAAGAACCGCCGGTTGCTGATGAAGCGTTTGGTTATTTCGGCAGCCTGCATTCCAACCGCGGCCGATATCTGTACATGGACTTTCGCGTTAAACTCTGACGCTGACTCAGGAGTGGTGGCCGGATGGGTTCGGTAAATAAGCGCTGGGGCATCTGCCTGATGGTGACACTGTTGGCCGGCTGCCAGCTGGCCGGCTCGGGGGCTCCTGTCGGGGTGCCCCCATCTGCCCAGCCGCAATCCACACAGCAGACAGCTTGCCGCACCGGCGAGTTTGTTGTGCACGGTGAGTTTGATGGCAGCCGGCTCGGGGCGTGCCGCGTAACCCCAGACAATACCATTGTCTTGACTAACGCACCTGAAGACGAGCCCATCAACCATAGTCCCTGGTATGCCTTCCAGGTAGCGAGCGGGGAGGGCGAGTTACGGGTCCGCATTGAGTACACCCTGCACCAACACCGCTACTGGCCCAAAGTCAGCAATGATGGCAATCGTTGGCAGCGTTTGTCTGCCGAACGGATTGAAGTGGCAGCGGATGGTCGCAGTGTGACGCTGCGCCTGAAAAAAGGTACTGCGCCACTGTGGGTGGCGGGCCAGGAATTGCTGACCAGCGATTACTACACCCAATGGTACCGGCAACTCCGCGCAGAGTACGGTGCCAGCATGCGCGAGATAGGCAAGTCTGTCGCAGGCCGACCGTTGCATGTTTTGGAAACCAACCCTGGTGCACGACACACCCTGATGCTTGTTGGCCGCCAGCACCCGCCGGAAGTCAGCGGTGCGCTGGGCATGTATCACTTTATCCAGAGGTTGCTGGAAGGCTATCACCAGGATAACTGTCGTGACCCGGCACTGTGTGAGTTCTATCAACAGTTCAATCTGGTGATGGTGCCGCTGATGAATCCGGATGGGGTGGCGCTGGGACACTGGCGACATGGACTGGGTGGCCTGGATTTGAACCGTGACTGGGGTCCGTTCAGCCAGCCGGAAACCCGTGCGGTGCGGGATGAGATTGAACGCCTGGTGCGCATCGGTAAACCTCCGGTTGCCTTCCTTGACTTCCATTCCACCCAGAAAAACGTTTTCTATACCCAGTCACCGGTGGAAGAAGCGCAGCACAATAACTTTGCCAGCCGCTGGCTTGAACGAGCGGCGCGCTCCGGCACTTACGAATTCAGTCAGGAAGCGCGTCACAATCAGGGCCGGCCAACCAGCAAAAACTATATGTTTGAACGCTTTGGTATTCCAGCGATCACTTATGAGGTGGGTGATGAAACGGACCGCACACTGATTCGCACATCCGCTGAAGTATTCGCTGATACGTTGGTTGAACTATTGCTGGAAGACTACGTCTATCCCACCGTTGAAGGTAGCGTTGATGTTCTCATTCGCGGCGGGCAGGTGATCGACGGGAGCGCGGAAGGTGGCGATCCGAACGTAGAGATTGAGATAAACGGCCAACGCATTGTCTATGTTGGACCGGGACGGAATACCCCGGCACACCAAGTGATTGATGCTTCCGGCCTGGTGGTCAGCCCAGGTTTTATAGACCCCCATACGCATATGCTGAGTGCACTCAAAAATCCTGCTGATGCGGTTAACCGCCCGTATCTGTTCCAAGGGGTAACCACCGTTTTTGTGGGTAACGATGGCGCAGGCGGCGGAATGCCGGTGGGCCCTTTGCGCAAACATCTGGAGACCATGCCGCTGGGCACGAATGTGGGCTTGTGGAGTGGCCATGGCCATATCCGCACGGCGGTGATGGGCCCCGCCGCCAGAGCCCCGAACCCTGACGAACTCGGCGGCATGCAGGCCATGCTGGATGCTGAGATGCGCGCCGGATCGCTGGGTCTGTCCACTGGCCTGTTCTACGCGCCGGGCAGTTTTGCGCGTACGGAAGAGGTGGTAGCGCTGGCCCGGGTTGCGGCAGCATACGGTGGTATTTACGACACCCATATTCGGGACGAAAGCGACTACAACGTTGGCTTGGTCCCGGCGGTGGCGGAAGTGCTGGAAATTGCGGAGTCTGCGGATATTGCCGCGCATATTGCACATATCAAGGCGTTGGGGCCCAACGTACATGGACAGAGCCGCTCGCTGGTCGATATGGTCACGCAGGCGCGTCAACGCGGGCTGCGTGTGACAGCGGACCAGTATCCCTGGCTGGCGTCCGGAACGCGCCTGTCTAATGCGCTGATTCCTCGGCAGGTCATGGACGGCGGTGTACCGGCCATGCAGGCGCGTTTGCGTGATCCGGAGATGTTGGCGTCCATGCGGCCGCAGCTGGCTCTGAATCTGCAGCGCCGGGGTGGCGCACAAGCGCTGCTGGTCACGGGTAAAGGCCCTTATCAGGGACAGACGCTGGCCGCCCTGGCGCAGCAGTCTGG
>JBCCUW010000572.1:0-2690 GCA_039196385.1 Pseudomonadota bacterium | reverse complement strand
TCATCGAGGTAACCAACGTCACCCAGCGTACTCCAACCCTGCGGGTGCCGGGAGCTGTTCGTCTTATCCGGATCTTTGTAATACTCAAACGTGCCGCCACCGCCGAAGAAGATAGTCCCTGACTCTCCCACAGGCACTTCTTCGCCATGTTCATCACAAATGTGTAATTCGCAATTAAGCGGGCGACCAACCGAACCTTTGTGCTGCAACCATTCCGCGGAATTCAACTGGACAAAGCCGTTGCCTTCTGTGCCCGCATAATATTCGTATAACACCTCACCCCACCAATCAATCATCTGCTCCTTAATCGGCACCGGGCAAGGCGCTGCTGCATGAATGGCAACCTTCAGTGAACTCACGTCATATTTAAGCCGCACCTCGTCGTCCAGTTTCAACATGCGGATAAACATGGTGGGCACCCACTGGCTATGCGTGGCTTTGTACTTTTCAATACACTGCAGTGCAAACTCCTCAGCAAAATGCTCCATTACAACCACACAGATACCGTTGCGCAGGCAGCTCATGGTAAATCCCAGCGGCGCGGCGTGATAAAGCGGAGCAGGTGACAAATAGATCGAGTTAGCGTCAGCACCATACAGTGCCGTCATCACTGCCAGAGGTTCACCTTCGCCATAAGGCACATCGGGCAAAGGGCGCTTAATACCCTTGGGGAAACCTGTGGTGCCGGATGAGTACAGCATTGAAGCGCCTTCGAATTCGTCGGCTATCGGCGTGTCCGGCTGTTCAGCACAAGCCTCCTGCCAACTTTCGAACCCGGCGATCTCACCGTCCGTAACGAAACGCGCCTCAACCGCGGGCATCTTGTCCAGCAAGCCATCAACAACATCTGCGCGTTTACCGGATGAAATAAATACCCTTGCCTCGCAGTTGTTGACAATATATTCCACCTCGGCTTCCTGCAGCCGCCAACTGATGGCGGTGTAGTACAGCCCCGCACGCTGGGCGGCCCAGCAGATCTGAAAAAAGTGTGCATTGTTCTCCAGCAACAGCGCAATATGGTCACCGCGCTGCAATCCGAGCTGTCTGAACAAATGAGCGCCCTGGTTAGCTTTCTGCTCCAGTTCCGCGTACGTAACAATCTGCCCCGTTTCCGCCATAATATAGGCCGCCTTGTCCGGGGTGACCGCCGCAATATCAGCCGGCTTCATGGCGTATCTGCCTGTTCTTCGGCATGCAGGCGCAAAGACGCTGAGTTCATACAAAAACGCAGCCCGGTTGGTTGCGGTCCATCGGGAAACACATGACCAAGATGCGCATCACAATTTGCGCACGTCACTTCTATACGGCGCATACCCAAACTCAGATCTTCGTGGGTATTTACCGCCTCTTCGCTGATCGGCGCATAAAAGCTGGGCCAACCACTGCCGGAATCGTACTTAGTTGATGAATCGAACAGCGGACTGTTGCAGCACTTGCAGTTGTACCTGCCCGGCGTTTTGGTGTCGTTGTAGATACCTGTGAAAGCCATTTCCGTGCCAGCCCTGCGGGTGATGGCAAACTCTTCCGGCGTCAGCAGCTCCTGCCACTCCGCATCTGTCTTTACGACCTTGGGCATCCGCCCCTCCTCTACTACACTTCTCAATAGAGTGTATGTTACCCACGGGCCATTGTTTGACGCAATTCAATGATACAATTCGCACCGGGCGCACTGGTGAGAACCGCATCCGCCACGGCAACAACTCGTCCGCAAAATAATCCGCCAACAATCCGCACAACATAAGATCCGCACAACATAAGATTCGCACATGAGCCCATCGCAACCCATCAGCCCGATCTCAACCAAACCGCAGCGTGTTATCCGTAAATCAGACAAACTCGAAGACGTTTGTTACGACATCCGCGGGCCGGTGCTCAAAGAAGCCTTCCGGTTGGAAGAAGAAGGACACAAGGTGCTGAAGCTCAATATCGGCAATCCGGCACCCTGGGGTTTTGAGGCTCCCGAAGAAATACTGCGCGACGTGATTCACAACATCCCGCAATCCCAGGGATACAGCGATTCCAAGGGTATCTACTCCGCCCGCAAAGCCGTCATGCAGTACTGTCAGCAGATTGGTATTCGTCATGTTGACATTGATGACATTTACATCGGCAACGGTGTTTCCGAATTAGTCGTCATGGCACTGCAGGGCTTGGTTAACAATGGCGACGAAGTACTGGTGCCTGCCCCGGATTTTCCGTTGTGGAGCGCCGCGGTGAATCTCTGTGGGGGCAAACCCATACACTACCGGTGCGACGAAGGCAGCGGCTGGCAGCCGGACCTGGATGACATCCGCGCCAAAATTACCCCGCAGACGCGCGCTATGGTGATTATCAATCCCAACAACCCTACTGGCGCGGTGTATGAAAAGGCCATGCTTGAGGCTTTACTGGAAATCGCCCGCGAGTTTGATCTGGTGGTGATGGCGGATGAGATCTACGACAAGATCCTGTACGACAACGCACCCTATATCCCGGTGGCTTCTCTGGCGGATGACCTGCTGATTCTGACAATGAGCGGATTGTCCAAGTCGTACCGGGTTGCCGGCTTTCGCACCGGTTGGATGATCGTCAGCGGCGCAAAACTGAGGGCACAGGACTATATTGAAGGACTGGACATTCTGTCATCTATGCGGCTCTGTTATAACGTGCCCACACACCTTGCCATTCAAACTGCGCTTGGCTGGTATCAG
>JBCCUW010000571.1:0-2694 GCA_039196385.1 Pseudomonadota bacterium | reverse complement strand
GTGGCAAAAGAAACAAAAATAGTATTGGCCTACTCGGGTGGTCTGGACACGTCTGTGATCTGCCGCTGGCTACAGGAAACCTACAACGCTGAGGTCGTGACTTTTACCGCAGACATCGGCCAGGGTGAAGAAGTTGAGCCGGCACGTGCCAAAGCTGAAGCCATGGGCGTGAAAGAAATCTACATCGAAGATCTCACTGAAGATTTTGTCGCCAACTATGTCTATCCGATGTTTCGTGCCAACACGGTGTACGAAGGTGAGTACCTGCTCGGGACCAGCATTGCCCGCCCGCTGATTACCAAACGCCTGGTGGAGATTGCTCAGGAAACCGGCGCCGCTGCGGTGTCCCATGGATCTACCGGCAAAGGCAACGACCAGGTGCGTTATGAGCTGGGTGCTTATGCGCTGGATCCGGATATCAAAGTGATTGCACCCTGGCGCGAGTGGGATCTGAACTCGCGGGAAGCGCTGCTGGACTTCTGTGAGAAGCACCAGATCCCGGTGGATTACATGCGCGGTGAAAAATCACCCTATTCGATGGACGCCAATCTGCTGCATATCTCGTACGAGGGCGGTGGCCTGGAAGACCCGGCGGCCACGGCTGACGAAAATATGTGGCGCTGGACGGTGGCGCCTGAAACGGCGCCGGACGAACCCGAGCTTATCCAGCTCGATTACGAAAACGGCGACCCCGTCGCGCTGAATGGCACCCCTCTCAGCCCGGGGCAGATGTTGTTGGCGCTTAATCAACTGGGTGGTAAACACGGCGTGGGGCGCAGTGATATTGTGGAGAACCGCTTTGTCGGCATGAAATCCCGGGGCTGCTACGAAACGCCGGGTGGTACCATCCTGCTGAAGGGACATCGCGCCATGGAATCCATCACGCTTGACCGTGAGGTCGGGCATCTCAAAGATGAACTGATGCCCCGTTATGCCAAATTGATCTATAACGGCTACTGGTGGTCTCCTGAGAGAAAAGTCTTACAAGCTTTGATAGATGAGTCACAGAAACCGGTGAATGGAAGCGTTACCCTCAAGCTCTATAAAGGTTCTGTGGCCGTTGTGGGACGTAGTTCACCCGAGGACAGTCTCTATGACGCCGACGTGGTGACATTTGAGGATGATCAAGGGGCATACGATCAGCGGGACGCCACGGGGTTCATAAAGCTGAATGCCTTGCGGTTGCGTCTCGGCGCCAAAATTGGGCGCGATCATGCTTAGCTGACGCCAACTCATCGCCACGGGGTACCTGCAGGTTGTACCGGCTCAGGATCAGGTCGGTTGAAGGATATGCTCAGCAATTGTCAAAGAGTGGCAGATGGCGAATTTTCAAGTTTTGTTCAACGGTGAAGTGGCTGAAAAAGCCAGTCAGGATCACGTGCGGGAGAATCTGGCACGAGAACTCGGCTTGGATGATCGAAAAGCGAAGCAGTTGTTCAGCGGTCGCACTGTCGTCATTCGCAGCCAGTTGGACCAGCATGAGGCGGAAGCCTGGCAGGCCAAACTTGCCCAACTGGGCGCGGTGTGCCGGGTCAAAGACCTCACGCCGAAGGCCGACATTGCTTCTTATAATGTAGACAAAAGTCATTCCGAGCGTACCCTGCGTGACCTCACTGCAGCTCATGTCGAATGCCCGCGCTGTGGACACATGCAGTTGGATTCCGGCCATTGTGCCCGCTGCGGCGTTGATCTGGAGCAGGCTTTCAAACAAAAACGCAAAGAAGACCTGCTGATTGAGAAGAAAATTCGTGAACTGCGCGCCAGTCAGGCACCGCAGCCCGGCCCCGAATACGATTCGTCTGAAGCTGGTGACGCGGTTTATGCGGACGAAGATCTACACCATGCCCACACGGGTCATCCGGCGCTGCGTGAAAAAGAGAAAAAGGGTTTGTTGGGGTGGCTCAAACGCCGTTAGCCCTTGTCTTCCTGCCGGAGCTTGATCAGTATGGCGGGTTTTGTGCTGGGACAAACTTCTGAACGCAGATAAGCAAGCAGCCATTGGTGTCTTTGATTCGGGTATGGGTGGCCTCACCGTGCTCGCGGCGTTGCGCCAGGCGCTGCCAGATGAATCATTCCTCTACCTGGGTGATACCGCCCGCCTGCCTTATGGCACAAAATCCAGACATACCGTAGAACGTTATGCGCAACAGGCGGCAGAACACCTGGTGGAGCGCGGTATCAAAATGCTGGTGGTGGCCTGCAACACCGCTTCGGGCATGGCGCTGCCGGCGTTGCGCAGTCGATTTGCGGGGATTCCCGTCGTCGGTGTGGTGGAACCCGGTGCCACTGCCGCCTTGCAGGTTGCGGATACATCCGGTGTGTTGGTGCTGGCGACAGAAAGTACCATCCAGGGGGGTGCGTACCAGGCGGCGCTCAGTCGCCGCGGCCGGCACGTCCGCGTGTACGGCCGCAGTTGCCCGCTGTGGGTGACATTGGCGGAAATGGGGGTTCAGGATCCCGCTTTCACAGCGACAGTACTGGCGCGGGATTTGCGCGGCTTTGTTGCGGATGGACCACGCACGGTATTGCTGGGTTGTACACACTTTCCGGTTTTCCAGGCTGCCTTGCGACAACTGTTGCCTGCGGGAGTGAACATTGTCGATTCAGCACAACCCACCGCAGCCGCAGTGCGCGCGCAACCGCGGCTGCGGTGGTTTGTGCTGAATCGACAATGTTCACTCCCGCAGGCAACAG
>JBCCUW010000570.1:0-2716 GCA_039196385.1 Pseudomonadota bacterium | reverse complement strand
GTGGTCTGCTGCCACCAAGGTGGCAGGAGTGTGTCGTGAGTGGTGCCGGCTGAGGCGCCATTGAGTTGTTGGTTTTCGCCAATCTGTGGCCAAAACACCCGCGACTTTCAGGGCGTTTATTCGTAAGTCTCTGTTTTATAAAGGTATATACTCTGGCACGCTGTTTGCTCTACAAATGGGATAATCACGCCTCCGGTGGCGGAGCGCAAAACAGGGGATCAGCGATGAACGAAGAACAGGCCAGAGAACGAATCGAAGAACTCAAAGGCTTTTATGCGCACCTGGCAGCTTATGTCGCCGTAAACGTGTGTCTGGTCCTGCTGAATCTGATCACCTCGCCAGGCTACCTGTGGTTTTTCTTTCCCCTGTTCGGTTGGGGTATCGGTCTGGCCATTCATGCGGTGAATGTGTTCTGGACCGGCAACGAATGGGAGGCGCGCAAACTTGAGGAGCTGACCGGACTGAAAAACACCCAGGATGAGTTGAAGCGCCTGTCCGAGCGTACCGACGCCCTGGTCACCATCATGTCCAGCGTGGACTGGGAAAATATAGATCCTGAGCTGGTGCGTACCCGTGACAATCTGGAAGGCGCGCGGGCGCGGGTGGCGGCGCTGCAGACGCACGCAGATGCGCAAGCCCAGGAGGAAGTGAAAGAAGAAATCGAAAAACTGGAAGCATTTGTAACCAGCTCAAAATTCGCCTATTACGATCTCGCGGCCAAGGGCAAATGAGTGGTGATCGAAAGGCCGGTGTTACCGTATGCAAATCCAGCGCATAGCGCCTGATGGTTGGGAGCGCTACCGGCGCATCCGCTTGCGAGCACTGCAAGATGCCCCTGACGCTTTTGGCACAACCCTGCAGGAGGCTGCATCTCGTCACGAAGCCGCCTGGCGTGAGCAGCTCGATGCCCTGGCGACTTTTATTGCGGTGCTGGACCGGCAAGACGCAGGGACTGCGCGAGGAGCGCCTGACACGAGCAGCCCGTCAAACGCATTCCTCATTGGCATGTGGGTTGCGCCCCCATACCGCGGGCTAGGGGTTGGCGTGCAATTGATTGAAGCCGTTTGTGCCTGGGCTCGAGCCGAAGGTTTCAGCAGACTGACGCTGGATGTCGCAGACGATAACAAGGCGGCCATAGACTTGTATGCACGTATGGGCTTTGCGGAAACGGGTGAACGCGGCACGCTGCCACCTCCGCGTACCCACATTCTTGAACATCGCCGGGTCTTTCTACTCTAAAACGCTGCTTTAAGGCGCTTTTTCTGAGTTGCTGCGTCAGGTCGCCGCTTAGGTCGCCAGTTTGTCCTGAGCAGGCCGAAATTTGAGCGCCAGGCTGACCAGGGTCAGGGTGATCAGATGATAAATGACCAGGCCTGTCAGGTAAGTATTTTGCTCAGGTGTAATCGCATAAGCCTCCGGCACGTCCATGATCCACGAGCGCAACACGGTATAAACGACAATCTGGCTGAGCGCGGCCGTATAGAAAGCAAACACCGCGTACTGACGTACGCGGTACAGCCCAGCCACCACCAACACATCCAACACCAGGTAAACTATATCCAGAACCTGCCACTTAATTGGTGCGTTGGTCCAATCGAAGCCGGTCAGGCTGAGCATGTTGAGTACGTGCACCAGCGCGCCGTAAGCGTAGAAGGCGGAAACGAGCAGCAGGATTACGCTACAAACTCGATTGCGGAGGCTGGATGGTGTTGTCATCAGTGTGGTCCTGTTCCCCTCAGTGACGCGCAGTGCCGGAGAGCGCCACCTCGGTAGGGATGGTCAGTGACAGGCGCGTGCCGGGACTGATGGCGTTGAGCGTCAGAGTGGCATTGATGTCGTTGGCGCGTCGATGCATGTTGCCCGTCCCCTGTCCTTTGTTGATGTCTGCGGGCAGGCCAACACCGTTGTCCGCCAATTCAATGACCACTTTTTCTGCTTTCGTGTATGCGCGCAGACTCAGCTGGGTGGGCTGGGCGTGGCGGATGGCGTTGGTAATGCCCTCCTGCAGTATGCGCATGATCTGCAGAACCTTGTGCGGTGTCATACCGTGTACGGTGGGTAACGCGTCAACCTGCCAGATCATTTTGATCCCGGTGGACTGCAGTTGATCTTGCAGGCGTCGGCGCAACATGCCCAGCGCCACGTCCAGGTCTTCTTCACCGATCTCCAGGGAGTCCACCATCAGGCGCAGGTCGGTCAGAGCATTGTTCAGTGCGGTGGCAATACCGCTGTCGCCAACAGGCTCGTGGCCATTCGACTCAATTCGATGCAGTGTTGAAACTAACAGACCGCCAACGCCGTCGTGCATATCCCGCATGATACGCTCGCGTTCTGCGGCAAGCGTTTGCGCCTGCTCCATCTCGCGGATGCGTTCGTAGTTGGCCTGCAACTCAGCGTTTTTCTGTTGCGCACGTTGCTCCAGGTTACGGTTCAAAGCCTCTGTTTCATTAAGCGCAGCTATAAAGCGGTTGACTAGAATAAAGACGAACGCGGCAACGAACAGCGGAGTTGCGTAGTAGAGATAGCGACCTTCGACACTCGCGCGGAAACCGGTTGATTCGCTCATTGAGAAATATCCGAAAAACATCAAGATACCGGCGGTGTAGATCAGGATAAACGTTTCAGCATCCCGGGTGCGCCAGAACGAACGCAGCACCCAAAGCATGACAAATGGCCCGATGGCCATTTGCACCAGTGTGCTGAACGGCGCCAACTG
>JBCCUW010000569.1:0-2732 GCA_039196385.1 Pseudomonadota bacterium | reverse complement strand
TGGTGGCTATGGCCGCTTGCATGGCAGCAATACTTGCTTCGTCGGATTCGATCACGGCGTTAACGACAATCATGAGGTTTGCTCCTTAATGTGTTCCAGCGGTAGTTGCGTATCGCGAATCTGCAGCGAAAAGTGCTCGCGCGAATAATCAACTTTGTCTTCGATGCGCATACGGCGCGTATTGATGTTTTCAACATGCGTGAGCCGGGGCAGCAGTCCACTGTCGTTGGCAATCTGGATGCTCAAGCCCGGGCGCGCGTTCAATTCCAGGATCAATGGGCCACGGTGCCGATCGATCACAATGTCACAGCCCAAATAGCCCAGGTCGGTCACTTCATAACAATGGGCGGCCAGTAACAGCAGTTCGTGCCAGTTTGGCACAGCAATGTCTTCCAGGTCGGCGCCCGTGTCCGGGTGGTGGGTGACCAGCTGATTGTTCTGCACCGCGCGGATGGCCTTGCCCGTGCCGATGTCGAGGCCCACGCCGATGGCGCCCTGGTGCAGATTGGCCTTGCCGTCGGAAGACTTGGTCGCCAGGCGTAACATACCCATCACCGGAAAACCTTTGAACGTGATCAGGCGGATGTCCGGTACGCCCTCATGACTGAACTGGTCAAAGTAGGGGCTGACTTTCACCAGCTCTTCAAAAAACGCCACGTCGTTGCGTCCGCCCAGAGAGTGCAGCCCACTCAGCGTGTTGGTCAGGTGGCGTTTAACTTCGGCCAGAGATACCAGTTCACCGCTGGCCTTCTGATAAGCGTCACCCACCTGTCCGGTGACCACCAGAATCCCTTTGCCACCGCTGCCCTGGGCAGGTTTGGCAACAAATTCGTCCATATCCACCAGCGCCTGCTGGACCCACTCAATATCATGCTGGGTGTGTACCACTTTGATCAGTTTGGGTACTGCCAGTCCGGCCTCTTCAGCCACCTGTTTGGTGGTCAGCTTGTTGTCCACCAGCGGATATTGGCGCCGGTCGTTGTAGCGGCTGATGTAACTGACATTGCGCCGGTTCATACCGAGAATGCCTTTGTTGCGCAGCTGGAATGGATTGATCCACTGGCTCATGACGACAGCCTGTCTTCCTCACTGCGGAAGGCGGCAAAACGGCGCAGCTCTAGTAATCGATAGCCAGTGTACCGACCTAACAGCAGAATCAAGCCCAGCAGCACCAGGTGCAGTTCGGGAAAGTGGAAGGCAAGATGTTCAACCACGTCCACGCTCATCAGCAAGTAGGCCAGCACGGCGACAAACAGGCTGCCCCCGCCCTGGATAAACACTTCTTTGGGTCCTTCTTCTTCCCAGGTAATCGACATCCGTTCGATGGTCCAGGCGAGGATGATCATGGGGAAGAACGTAATGGTCAGCCCCTGAATGAGACCCAGCCGGAAACTGACAATACTGAATATGCTGATGATACTGATCACCAGCACCACCAGCGTGGCGATGCGCGCCACCAGTAGGAGGTTCAGCGACGACAGATACGAACGGATAAACAAGCCGATGGCCACGACAATAATAAAACTGGCCAGCCCGGGCAGCAGCTCGGTCTGCAGGAAAGCCAGGGCAATTAACACTGGCATGAACGTGCCCGACGTGCGCACACCGATCAGCACCCGCAGCAATGTCACCACAAAGGCGCCCACCGGCAGCAACATGATCAGCTGAAACATACCCTGCTCGGCAATGGGCAGGTTATACAGCGACAGCGCCAGGTCGTCCGCTTGCTCCTGCGCCAGCACCGTGCTTGAGCGGGTCTGACTGATCATGGAGAAGGTCACCCGACTGTTGGTGCCGCCCAGAACCTCAAGCACTGCCGGGGTACCTGTCTGCCACAACAGCAAGTTTTCGGTTTCTGTCAGCTCCCCGACGTTCGGGTCGTACAGACGCCAGCGCGCGCCGTCCCACACCTGCAGATAAGAAGCCAGACTCTGGCGGCGGCGCCCGTCGTCCAGTACCAGTACCTGTACTTTGCGGGCCTGCACGTCGGCGGTTTGCAACACCCGCACCAGCAGGTCCTGGCGGTCGTAGTTAGAGATGAGCAGACTCAGATTCTGGTCAACCGGCACCCGCCCGAGAGCCTGTATGACCTGTAGTGTCAGGGTATGCGCGTCCGCACTGGTCGGGTACACCGTGCTTAGTAGGTGATCAACCGCGGTTTGATAAGGTTCGTCCCACACCACCGCGCTGCGCCTCGAGGGTGGTTCGTCAGACTGCTGGTCGTTGTTAGTGACAATATCGAGTTTATAAAACAGGATCTGGCGCCCGTCGGGGTCGCGCTGAGACCACAGTGCGCGACGCTGCTCCCCGGGCTCGATGGAAAACCCCCAGCCTGAAGAAGCCGCAGATTCCATAACAATTTCAAAGCCACTCTGCTCCGGGGGCAGGGTCAGCTGTACCTGGCTGGGTCCGCCTTGCGCTGTGAACTCGATGCGTGCTTCCACCTGCCACACCTGGGCCTGACTGCTGGGCAGCCATGGAATGTTGTACATCTCATGACGAAAAGTGGCTGCACTGAAGCCCAGCACGAACAGCAGAATAACCATAATTATGACGGGGCCGCGGCCATGCATTGCTGAGTAGTTCCTGTGGGAAAGTGCTTTTCTAGTTGGTTTTTTTTAGTTCTTTGTTGTTTTAAGCGGTCGCTGTCCTTGCGCGCTCAGGCTATTGTACTTGACTCTGGGCCTGATAGGGCGGTTGTACAAACTTCTGGCTGACATCCACCATGGCCA
>JBCCUW010000568.1:0-2744 GCA_039196385.1 Pseudomonadota bacterium | reverse complement strand
CCGGTAATTGCCCAGACAATCTGAATGACGGCATACATCAGACAGGCAACCAGCAGTGGTGGCCAGCCCAGCAGATCCGTCAGCCAGGTGTTCAGCTCGATCATACCCATGTCCGGCGTGTCGGCGTCAGCCTCGCCCTGGATGATGTGATCAATCGCCACCAGCGAGATGATAATAGGCAGGAGAATCTGCAGGGTAGAGGAGAGCAGGACCAGAATGCTGCTGACAATGAGCGAGCCGGTGTAGGGCTTCAGCCAGTGCAACAGCCTGCCCAACAGATGCATGTTCAGGACTGCACCGGACAGGTCTGCCTCGAACATGGCGTAGTCGCGGCGAGTCTGGTCGGGCGCTTTGGGATCTGCCTCAGCCATCAGATCGAAGTCCTGACATTGCTTAGATCTTCTTCGTCAGCACCTTCCCGCTGAACCCGCTCAAGTTCTGCGTAGTAGCCGCCGGCCTGCAGCAACTCTTCATGCGTACCGCTTTCGATAATGCGTCCTTCATCCAGGACCACAATCCGGTCTGCGTGTCGCGCTGTGCTGACTCTGTGTGACACTAAAATTGTGGTTTCGCGTTCGCGCAGACGTTTGAGCTCGGACAGAATATGCTCTTCTGTTTCCGTATCAACCGCAGAGAAACAGTCGTCCAGCAGCAGTACCGGGGCATGCCGGATCAACCCGCGTGCCAGGGTGGCCCGCTGCTTCTGCCCGCCAGACAGAGTGACGCCGCGTTCGCCGACCAGCGTGTCAAGGCGCTCGGGAAATTCTTCGATGGTGTTTTTTAAGTCTGCTGAAGTGGCGGCCTGCCAGATTTCTTCAAGCGCACGGTTCGGGTCATCATAGGTCAGATTGTCTTTCAGCGGCTCACCAAACAGGAACGGGTCCTGCGGCACCATGGCCAACTGGGCGCGGACCTGAGACAGGGGATATTGTTTGACGTCGTGCTGATCCAGCAACACGGTGTTGTCTGCGGGATCGATCAGGCGCACGATCTGCTTCAGGAGTGTTGTCTTACCGGCGCCAACCCGCCCCATGATGGCCACGGTTTCACCTTGTTTGATGTGCAGATCTATGTCTTGTAACACGGCTGTGGTGGTGCCTGGATAGGTGTAGCTTAAGCCTTGAATGCGAATGTCCCCGGCGACAAATTCCGGTGTCTGGCCGCTTGGGGTATCGCTGATCTCAGGTTCCAGATCCATTACCTCAAACAGTCGATCGCTGGCCACAGCAGCCCGCTGAAAAAGGTTCACGATAAACCCGGCTACGCGGAACGGCTGCACGACCATGTTGACGAACATGAAAAAGGCGACAAAGTTACCCACCGGCATGTTGCCGCTGAGTACCTGGTAGCCTCCGTAACTTAAGATGGTCAGCGAGCACACCGCGGCTAAACTTGGCATCCAGGCCGCCATGGCAGAGTTAATGCTGCCCTGCTCGTAGAATGCGTCAGCATAAGCCTGGTTGGTCTGGCTGAAGCGGCGGATCTCATTGTCTTCCTGCACCATGGCCTGAATAGTGCGAATGCCAGAGAGATTTTCCTGCACATGTGCGCCCAGGTCGGACAAGCGATCCTGGACCTCTTTTGAAGCCACTCCCATGCGCCTGGACGAGTACTGGGCGTACCAGAACACAAATGGCATGGGTGGTAACAACATCAGCGTCAGCAGCGGTGAAAAGTACAGCATAAAGGCGAAACCGAAGAGCGTCGCGTAGACGAGAATCACCAGCAGGATAGTGCCCATGGATATCAGTCGTTGGATCAGTGCGATGTCCGCGACTGCGCGCGTCATCATGTCGCCAATGGTGTGTTCAGCAAAAAACTGGCCACCCTGATCCTGCAATCCCGCATAAAGCGACTGCCGAAGATCAAAAGCCACCGCCAGGCCAACCCTGCGCACCGCGAAGCGGGCGTAAGTGACCACGATGTAGCGGGCGATGACAGCGCCGACGATACCTGCAATCGGCCACATCAGGTCGTAGTTACCTTCGCTCATGCGGTTGATACTGACTGCGGTCAGAAATGGCACCATGGCTTCAAAGAAGCGCGCCACCCCAAACGCAATCACCCCGCTTAACAAGCGCGCGCGGTACGCGTCGATAAAATGACGCAGGCGCCACAGGGACGCGAACATATGTGATTGACGATGTCTGATCAAAATTGTGCGCTGTTGGGGACGCGCGGGAAGGGAATTGCGTCGCGGATATTGTCCATACCGGTCAGATACAACACCAACCTTTCGAAGCCTAAGCCAAAACCGGCATGCGGGACGGTGCCATAACGCCGCAGGTCGCGATACCACCACAGTTCCTCACGCAGTTGGTCGTCCTGCATACGGGCTTCCAGCACGCTCAAGCGTTCTTCGCGCTGACTGCCGCCAATGATTTCGCCGACACCGGGTACCAGCACATCCATGGCGGCAACGGTTTTTTCGTCATCGTTGAGGCGCATGTAAAACGCCTTGATGTCTTTGGGATAGTCGGTGATGACCACCGGTCCTTTGATGACCTGTTCCGTCAGAAACCGTTCGTGTTCTGATTGCAGGTCTACCCCCCACGTGACAGGAAACTCAAATTTCGTGCCACTGTCGCGCAGCGTGTCAACCGCGTCGCTGTATGACATGGTTGTGAACGGTGCTGAAGCAACATGCTGCAGCCGATCGAGTACCTGCTTGTCGATACGCTCTGCAAAAAAGGCCAGATCGTCAGCACAATGGGTGAGCACGTCATTTTGGTTTGGAATGTGCT
>JBCCUW010000567.1:0-2747 GCA_039196385.1 Pseudomonadota bacterium | reverse complement strand
CCGCGTTGAGCTGAGCACGCGGTTCGTAACAGTGAAAACTCAATATATCACTGCGCGCCAGAATCATCTCGTTGAGCGCGTTAGCCGCGGGTTGGTGGTCGGGGCCATATTCCCAGATCCCCACGGTGAGTGGCTGCGCTGGATCAATGGCTCTCACCCAGTCAAAAACACAAGCCACCAGCTCGGTTGCCGCTTCAGCCTTCGCCGCCCGTGAATCACCGGCTATGGTCAGCGCGTCCACCTGATCGGGCTCGTTAAACAAATCCCAGGCAACCACTCTGGGGTCCTGCGCAAATCGTGTAACAACCGCCTCTACGTATGGACGCAGGTCCGGCCATTGAGTGCGATCATGCAGCACGCTGCTGCCAGGCGCCTGCACCCAGATCGAGTTATGGACCCGTGGCCTGGGCTCGGGTTGCACGCCGAGACGTGGGCGCGGATGCCAGACGCCATCAAACAACACCGGTAACATGCGTATGCCGTAGGCCTCAGCCAGGCCCAGCACCTGATCGATTCGAGCAAGAAATCCGTCCTGGTCCTGATCGAACAGCAGATTATGCAAGTACACCCGCACAACATTCATACCCAGGCCTGCAGCCCAGCTCAGCTCTCGATCTATGATGTCAGGCGCAAACGTTGCGGGCTGCCACATTTCCAGCTGACTGCCGGCACACGAGGGGGTGAAATTGCAGCCCACCAGCCAGCCTGACTCGGACTGCCAGCGCCGGGCCCGCTCTACCGGCCATGGGGTGGTCAAGCGCGTAATTCGCCGCTATGCCGCAATACGCACGGGTAGCGACTGAATGGCATGGAAAACCGTTGAACTGGCACGCACTGGTTCACCAACCACTTCGATGTGCGGGTAGCGCTGGAGAATTTCCTGCCAGAGTACGATCAACTGCATCTCGGCTAGCCGGTTACCAAGACACCGATGAACACCGTAGCCAAAAGACAAATGTTCACGTGGACGTTGGCGGTCGATAATGAATTCATCCGGCTGGTCGATCGCGCGGGGATCACGATTACCCGACAGATACCACATGATCACCATGTCACCTTTGCAGATTTTCTGTTCATGCATGACAAAATCCTGCACGGCCGTACGGCGCATGGCAATTAGTGGGGTCTGCCAACGGATAATTTCGGGCACCATGCTGTTAATCAATTCTGGATTCTCACGCAGCTTGGCATACTCCGCTGGAAACTGGTTCAGCGCCAGCAGCCCACCGGAAATTGAATTTCGCGTTGTGTCGTTACCTCCCACCATCAGCAATACCATGTTGCCCAGCAACTGTTTGCTATCCATATCGCGGGTCTGGGGCCCATGGGCCAACATGGACAGCAGGTCGTCCCCTGGCTCTGCACGCTGCTGTCGCTCTTTCCAGGCTGCGGCAAAATATTCACTCATTTGTGCAAGCGTCTGGTAAAAATTGGCGGCGCTGTCAGCGTAAGTCGGGTCGTCCGCGTTACTGATGTCGTTGGACCACTTGATCAGCAGGTGACGGTCTTCCTGCGGCACGCCCAACAAGGTAGCCAACATCCTTCCAGTAAGCTCTACAGATACCGCAGGTACCCAGTCGAACGTCTCACCGCGGGGCAAACCGTCGAGAATTTCTGCCGCCCGTTGGCGTATCAGGTCGCGCATAACGGCTAACCGGGGCGGTGCAAGTCCAGGTGCAACTGCTTTACGTTGCGCCTGATGATCCGGCGGGTCCATGGAGATAAAGTTAGGAATTTCGTTGCTCGAACTGGGTGTCCCGGTAATGGTGACGCCACCTAATTCAAAAGACGACGAAAAAACCTGATGGTTCTTATCCACCGCCATGATGTCTCGATAGCGGCTGATTGACCAATACGGACCATATTGGCTCTCTGCGCAGTAGTGCACTGGCGCTTCGTCGCGCAGGCGCCGGAAGTAAGGATCGTGCAGCTGCTGGCGAAATAACTCCGGATTAGCCACGTTGAGCTGCTCGAGGGGCAGATCATAAGGATCGAGCTCAGGGTCAACGGGGATACGCAAGCGCCGGGATGACTTCCACGCCTGGGCGGCGTGCGCCCTTTCCTGCAGATGCTGGCCCAATGGTTGCCCTGGCCTGCCAGCTTTGTCTTGCGCTTCCACCCCACTATCTACCCGATCATCTATCCCACTACCGACCCCATGATCGTCGCCGAGTTCAGCCATGCTTACCTCCAGCTCTGCGTACCCTCTTGAGATGGATTGTATGCCGAAAGGCACAAATGCCAAAGTCCGATATCAAGCTGATCTCCGGGAGACAACCAGCCAATGACCGCAGCTCGATTCAATCAGAGAGTACGCGATCGTATGTGCCGCCCGGCCCATAGACAATCGCCCGTTCGTAAAACCCGCTGGTGCGCAAAGAGACAACCACCGCCTGGGGACCACGGTTCTCCCAGAACCACCCGTGAATCCCTGAGTACGGTGCCACGAAGGTGCCACTCTCGCCGGTTGATCGACCGGTGGCAAAACTGACCGCCTGTTCCGGATCGCTACCCTGCTCTTCACTGTGCAGGTCATACACCACCTCACCTTCCGCGTGCCAGCTGAACAATACGGCATCACCCTGATCCAGCACGTACTTGTACTCAATCGATTCAAACGGCTCTAATGGAAACTCCACCTGGTCGCTTTTGTATGCGGCATCCGGAATAACGATGGCGTTCACCAGGTAACCCCCCATCCCCATAATTCCCAGCAGTTACCCAGTGCCCACCGGGTATAGGTTATG
>JBCCUW010000566.1:0-2748 GCA_039196385.1 Pseudomonadota bacterium | reverse complement strand
TGCGCCGCAAACTGCGGCTGAGCGCTGAGGGTCAGCATATGCGCATACGCCCGGGGGTATTCCTGCAGCCCTTCAGCACTGATCAATCTCAGGCCTGCCTCCGCCAGTTGCTTGGTGTAATGGCCTTCGCGGAGAAACTGTGCAAAGTCACAGACAAAAGAGATGTCTGCAATACTCAACCGCTCACCGGCCAGATACGCGCTCGCCTCCAGCGCGCTTTCTATCCCGGCCAGGTAAAATTCATACGCTGCAGCCATACGCGCATGAGTTGCGCTGTCTATGGCGTCCATCGCCAGCAGATAAACCTGAGCTTCGCGTGCAAAGACCAGGTTGGCATCCAGGAAACTGTCGATGCGCGAGGCGGCGTACCCGTCTTCACCATACAAAGACAGGCTCCCTGCCGGAGCAGCACGCGCCACCGCGCGTAGAATACTGTTGCTTTCAAAAATCCCCACCCCGCCTCCGGGGCTGAACCCGGCAGGCACGGTGCCAAAAGGGTGTGCCTGCAAAAACGCATCCGTTTTATACAAGGTGCCTGAAAAGCCGCGCCTACCCGTGCGCGCATGCGGATTATCCGGCTGCTGTTCTGCCTCGTCGAGGTGGTGCGCTGCGTAGTCCCACAACCATTGCGCTAAGTGTTTCGGCTTATCCCCAAGCACTTCCACCGTTAGGCCCAGATATTCCGCCGCAATCTGTGCTTTCCAGACCCGCGGATTAGGCAGATAAGAAAAGATCCGTAGCACCGGCGCTGTGTCTGACATGTGTTCTCCCGCTGGAGTTATTCGACCTGATTTTGCGGTCCCACCAGAACACTCGTCTGGTTGGGAGGTTCCGGCCATTGTTCACCCGGAGGCCACACGCGCGGCAGACCCGCACCGCGCATGATCTCACCCACCTGAACCCCGGCCCGGTCGAGCGGATAGGCTGGCCACGCTTTTATGCGCCGGGCTTGGTCACCAATATACACGACGGTAAATACCCGGCGGGTTTGGGCGCTGCGGTTGGCGGCTGCCTGATGTACGGTGAGGCCATGATGCCAGATGACCGAGCCTGCCTGCACCGCCACCGGTTCGGGAGGTATGCCCCCAAGCGCAGGGTCGTCGAGTATGGCATAAGGTTCGCTGGCGTGGGTGATGTCCACAACCTTCAGTCTGCCCGCCAGGTGTGAGCCGGGCACATAGGCCATGGCGCCACTGTCCAACGTGACATCCTGAAGCGGAATCCAGGCGCTGACCAGCGGCTCCAAGCCAATTGGCCAGAAGGTCTGGTCCTGATGGGGGGTTGTTTCCCGCCCGCCTGCTTCTTTATACAGGGCCTGGTCCTGCCACAGCCGCACCCCGTTTACCTGCAGCAGCTGCGTGGCAATGCCCGCCAACCCATGGTGGCAGGTGAACGGTACCACCTCGGGGTTGGTTTCCCACAGACGCATACACTGCACAAATGATTGCTCGTAAAGGTCCTTCTCTGCCAAGGTGCGATGGTCGTCCGTGGTGCGCCGTTTCACCTCAGCGTCAATGACCGTGGCATAGTGCCGAAGCTCCGCCGCGTCGAAGACATCAGGAGTCACCACAAAACCGCGCCCGGCAAACTCTGTCCGCAGTTCGTCAGCAACGAGGTAAGGAAAATCACTCACTGCAGCAACGACCAATCCGGCGCCGACTCCGGGTGGCTGAGCGGCCCATAAGCATTGCGCACCACACGGCGCTGTTCATCCAGCCAGTGCTGCCAGGCGGTACATGGTACAAGTTCGTCTTGACGTCTTTGCTGATGAGCAAGCAAGCGATCTGCCAGCGTCTGCTCCTGGGCATGTCCGCGGCCGGCAAGATTGTCCATCTGCCAGGGATCAGCCTGCAGATCGTACATTTCCGTTTTGCCGTTCAACCATCGCGCATACATGTGGGTGCGACTGCGCACGCCACGCCACTCCGCGCCGTCCTGAAACCAGTCGAACCACTTGGAAAAGTTCATGATGAAGGCGGTGTCCAGGTCATCGTGGCCCGGCTCGCCTGTTAACCCGCCCAGCAGCGCGGTGGCGTGACTGCTGCCCTCGACGGTACGCGGCACAGGCAGCCCGGCCAGACCACACAGGGTGGGAAACCAATCCACCATATTCATCACACCGGGATAGCGAGTGCCGGCCTGCAGTTGTCCCGGAAAGCGAATAATTCCCGGTATTTTGATGGACGCATCGTACGGATTTTTCTTCGACCACGGATTAACACCCTGGGAGCCGCCCTGGGTGCCATGGTCGGAAGCAAACACCACAATGGTATTGTTATCCAACCCGCGTTGAGTCAAATAGTCCAGCAGCCGGCCGAGCATGGCGTCAATGGCTAGAGTCATCGCCAGATAGTGTCGATACATATCCGCAGCGCTGTCACGCTGGTGCGGGGGTACGTTGTCCGGCAAACGCAGTTGCGCGGGCAGCCCGGCATAATATTCAGCAGGCGCAAATTCGAACGGCGTGTAATGTGGCGGGTGGGGTGACAGGCACAGCAGAAAAGGTTCGGCACCTGCCCCATCCATAAATTCAAACGCGTAGTTCAGCAACCCGTCAGTTTCGTAACCTTCCCAGCGCTCATAATTCCAGTCACCCTGGTGGACAAAGCCAGCACATGGTCTATTTTGATGGTTTTGTCCACCAGGGTGACTGGAACTATGAGCGCTGGGAAGGTTACGAAACCGACGGGCTGCTGAAGTACGCGTTTGAATTTATGGATGGGGCAGGGGCCGAACCTTTTCTGCTGT
>JBCCUW010000565.1:0-2761 GCA_039196385.1 Pseudomonadota bacterium | reverse complement strand
GTTGCGCCCAATCCGGTTGAGCCTCTCCGTAAGTCTTTCCGTGAATCTCTCCGTGAGCGTTTTCGTGTGGCATTACTTGATCCATATCCAGCTCCCACGGATTTGCGCCATCGCGCCCAGTAACAAAGCAATGCCCAGTCCCAGCAGCAGCGCGGTCCCATTGTTCTGGACCAGCGCCACCGCACCCAATGCTTGTGCTATCAGCGGCCACAGGAATCCCAGCGCAAAAGCCATGGGTGACAGCAGTATCTTCAAGGTCAACGTCATATAAGCCTCCTCGATCTAGCGGCGGAACCGAGCTTGCTGAAAACACTTGTTCCGCCACACTTTCAGGAAAAAAGTAGACATCGTCTACATATGCGGCAGATACTAAGCTACAATGTAGACGCTGTCAACAAACCGCATAATGGAGCCTATGACCGAAACCGCCAAGTCTTACCACCACGGCAATCTTGCCGCCGCGATACTTGAACGCGCCGCAGCGATTATCGATACGCAGGGCATCGAAGCACTGACGCTGCGGGGCATTGCACGGGACCTGGGCGTATCGCACGGCGCACCAAACCGGCACTTCCTCAACAAGGCAGAACTGCTGTCCGCGCTCGCCACCGACGGCTGGACCAGAGCACTGGAGGCAACCCTGGGTGCGGCAGAAGCCACCGGCAGCGACAACGCGCACACACGGTTACACGCCATGGGCTGCGGTTTCTTAAGATGGGCGCTCAACAACCGCGCCCTGTTCAGAACCCTGTCGCATCCGGACGTGAACCGCTACGCCAACGACGACTTAAGGGAAGCTATCAGCAGCTATTCACAAGCCATCAAAGCCGAGGTGGCAGCCACCCAGACCGAGGCCAGACATCCCAGCGTACCGCTGGAAGCTTTGAACCTGTTTACCAATGCCGTGCCTATGGGTGTTGCAGTGCTGCTGATCAATCAAGCGGAATTTGCTGCCGACCATAACGATTGGGAGGACCCTGCGCGGACTGAAGACATGATCAAACAGGTGATCGATCTTGTTGTCCCCCCGCCGGCGTCAGCGGCGAACTAACCGTCCGCTTCAGTCCACCGAGGAATCCGGCATGTTGATGCCAAACTCAGCCAGCACTTCGGCATTGTGCGCACCCAGCGTGGGCGGCGGCTGATAAAGACTGGTTGGGGTAGCGGAGAATTTGATCGGGTTAGCCGCCAGCTTAATATCGGGATTGTCGCCACCCGGATGACAGGTTTCGAGCATATTGCGCGCAGCCACATGGGGGTCTGAAAATATGTCACCCATATCCTGCACGGGACCGACTGGGATGTTGCCATCCAGTTTTGCCATGATTTCAGCCCGGGTCACCTGAGTGGTCCAGGCACAGATCTGAGCTTCGACCCAATCAACGTTCGCCAGTCGCGCTTCGTTGGTGGCGCTGCGCTCATCCGTCATCAGGTCCGCACGTTCCATGGCGGCACACAACAGGTCCCAATGCCGCGGCTGCGCCACAGCAATGGCGATGCGCCCATCTTTCGCCGGAAAGAGATCAAACGGATACAGGGTCATGGCCCGTTGCAGTCCTGCCGGATTCGGCTTGCCGGTGAAGCCATACTGGGCCACCGCACTTTTCTGGAAGGCCATCATCGCGTCGTACATCGACACATCTAGAAACTGTCCCTGCCCTGTGCGTTGGGCATGATGTATTGCCGACACGACACCCAGGGCCATCAGCGTACCGGGAAAAATATCCGCGGTGGCCGGTGTAACCAGACCATCATTGGCATGTACCAGACCACCAAAACTCTGCGCTGCAGCGTCCAGACTGGGCCAGTGCACGTAGGGGCTGGTGCCGGTACGGGGATCACCAAATCCCCGCACGCAGGCATACACAATGCGCGCGTTACGGGCGGCAATAACCTCGTAACCTAAGCCCAGCCGATCCATCACCCCAGCGCGCATGTTTTCGACGATAGCATCCGCCTGATCACACAGCTGCAGAAACACATCTTTATGGTCGGGGTTTTTGAAATCGAGGCACACACTGCGCTTATTGCGATTCACGGCGGCGAATGGAGCACCAAAGTCTGTACCCGCTTCGCGGCTCTCATAGGGCGACGCATGATCAGGCAGAAACGGGGGTATATTGCGGTAACCGTCACCCTGGGGTGACTCCACCTTGATCACCCTGGCGCCCAGATCCGCTAACAACCCTGCCCCATACGGTCCGGCCAGTGCCCGGGTGCAATCGATGACGGTAAGATCTGCCAGCGGCCCACCACGGGTGGGGCCGGGCTGATTATCTGCTTGTTGATCAGACTGGCTGTCAGACATAAGCGCTTATCCAATGCTCGTTCAGATTTGTCAGTAGAGGCTTTCTCGCCTACCGGGTCAACCAGAAAATCCTTGTGCCGCCCTTTGCGTGCCCGGCTGCGGGTTCAACCACATCACCACTACCCCGGCAACGACGATACAAACCAGAAACAGCTGCAAAGCTGAGGTATAACTACCGGTGGCATCATAGATGTTGGCGGCAAACACAGTGCCCAACGCGCTCAGCGTGGTGAACGGCCCCAATAGACCCATCACCTGACCAAATCCGGCAGGACCAAACCGGCTGGACACAATGGCGCCTAACAAAGGCAGAAACGCACCGCTGCCGACCCCGAGAACACCTGCAAGCAACAGCTGCAATTCGTAACCGGGCTGCATCAACATCAGACCCAGCACAAGCCCCAGCAGACCTACCGCAATCAGAAACAGATAACGGTGATCCCAGCGATCCGC
>JBCCUW010000564.1:0-2768 GCA_039196385.1 Pseudomonadota bacterium | reverse complement strand
ATCATTTTGGCCCGATATGCTTCCACCAACAGTGGCTCATCGGACACCTGTGAGAGCGCCAGCTCCAGCTTGGCCGCTTTTTTGGCATGCACCCCAGCCAGCGGTTTAGCGATACTCATCGGTCGGTCATCACCATCAGGATGTGCACCATACAGCGCGGCAACATGAGGTGCCTGATCGACCAGACTGATCTGCGCGCCAATTTCATTGGCCAGCGCATCCGGTACCAGCGAATGATCAGTTTCGGCATCCAGGTAAGCACAAATGCGTGAGGAATCGACGATGACCGATTCTTTTTCGTGATCTACCAGAGTTGGCACAACACACGGGTCAAATCCTTCAGTGGTGACTGAAGATTGTCCCGTGTAACCATTAACGAAGCGGGCCTGCGGCGCACCCAGCAAGCGCAAGCGCACATAGTCGGGCAGATAGTTTTCCGGCATTCCCCCGGCAATACGAATGTTCAAGTCGTGGGAATAGTAGGCAATGCCCTTTTCAGCCATCACCGTACGACACTTCATCGAGCACAGTGACGGAGCGGAGTGGTAAAGTTCGAATCGCGGTGCTGCGGCGTCACGCGCGTTGAGGATCTGATTGCGATAAGTGTTCGTCAGGTGCTGATTGGCCGCTGCAACCTGCTCGGCAAAACTCATACAGCCATGCCCCGCACGCACTCGAAAATTTCTTTGATGGTGTCCTGATCCGGCAGAGTCGCTCCGCGCCACGCCACATGCTGGTCGGGACGCAGCAAAACCAAAGGACGTTCATAGAGCTTTGCCGCGTGAGCATCCGGTATATCTACCACAGTTAATGGCAGCTGCAGACGCAGCGCTTCCTCCACAAACCCGGAAACATCCTCTGTGCCAAAATTGAGTAATGTAAAGCCCCGCCCAAAGTGGTCATGAATGGGATGACCCGAGTCGAGAAATACGTTGGGCGCACGCACCCCGGGCCATGTGGAGGGTTCATACTGCTCCCATTCGTAAGCAGGCGATTCGCCAGATTCATGCCAAATGACCGATGAATTGTCATACCGATAACCCCACTCAATCCCCCAGGCCTCGTTTTCCAGGTTGCCGGCATCAGCGATGAATTTACCCAACTCGGCACGCAGGCCCTGAGCCTCAACACTATCGTCATGAATCTTAGGGTCATACTGGCGCCGAATGTTCATGCGCACCGAGGCATGCCGGGCCGAGCCGATGCGCACCCGTGCGCCGACATGTCGACGTTCGACCTCATAAGCCTGGAACAACTCTGGTCCACCCCAGCCTTGCACGTTAGCGGCGAATACCCAGGCCAGACCCAGGGCGTCACCCAGCCCGCTGTTCATGCCGTAACCCCCGGTCGGAATCACCTGATGCACCGCATCACCCGCCAGCCAGACCCGGCCAGAGCCGTACGCATCAGCAAGGCCTAACCGTGGGTACCAGGGGTTGGCGACTTTGATATCACATTCAAATTCACAGCCAAGGAACTCAAACAAAATGTCCTTGGGGTCCCGAGTTTCGACATCCTTGATTTGCGCCAGCGGGATGTGCACCGTCCAGGTATCCCGGTCATTCTGCGAGATTATTGTCCAGCCGCGTGGACTTTGCAGATGCCACGCGATGCCAAAACGTTGGAAAAGATCCAGGTCCGGCGAGGTCCAGTGAATCATAAAATTCCCTGGCGGTGCCGGCGCATCCGCTGGTGGCTCACCGCGGTCTGTGTCCAGATAGTTGTGGTGGTCGTCTCCCGCTTCCAGATAGTCCAGCGGGGTGATCGTATTGATCGCAATTCCCAGAGTGCGCCGCGCAACGCTGTTCGCCCCATCACAGCCCGCCAGGTAATCGCAGCGAATCTCTTCAACCACCCCGGTTTCAGTCTGTTTGATTGTTGCCGTCACCCCCTCTTCATCCTGCTGAAAGGTCTCCAGGCCCCACCCAAAACGCAATTCAATGTGGTCGCTGGTTTCTTCCAGATGCCGCTTCAGGACTGGTTCAAGCTCCACCTGCGAGATGCGCATACTCGGCTCCAGCGCCATCGAACCATCGTTGTCAGCCCGCAGATGACCACGCATCGCATCGACACTGGGATAATCAAAACGGGCCAGCTCTTCGCCAAGCAAACTCTCTATCCAGATCACCGACATGGGGTGATCCTCGGGAACTGCCGCCGCGCGCAATTTCTCCAGTACACCCAAGCGACGGAACAACTCCATGCTGCGCCCGTTAGTGATATCCATCTTCGGGTGCCGGGTTGTGGTGGTGTTGCGTTCAATAAGAATCGCATCAATACCGTGGTGATCCAGCTCCAGCGCCATCATCAACCCAACCGGTCCCCCGCCCGCGATCAAAATCGGCGTCTTCTGCATGGCCTGCATCTCCTCCCAACTGAAGCTGCGCCCCGCAACTAAAGCAGAGGCCCATCATCAAAATTATGTGTAATTAAGCATATTTTATATCTATTTATTTGTATATGTACACAATTATTATATGCAGGCACCAAACGGCTGGAACGCACGGGGAGCGCGCTGAAATAGCGTTTGAATCATGTGATCGAGGGTCAGAATTTCTTGGTCAGTGAGAGTCGTACGTTTCGCTCCGGCCCGAACCGGGCAAAATTCCTTTGCGGGTTTTGGACGTAGAATTCATCTGTCACATTCTCAACATACAGTCGAACGTCCGTGCCCGGCAAAACATCTTTGTAGTAGACCGTCAGATCAAATGTCGTGTATCCGTCACCTTCAGCAAAATCGACGGTGGTAAACGGAATTTCGCTGCGGT
>JBCCUW010000563.1:0-2784 GCA_039196385.1 Pseudomonadota bacterium | reverse complement strand
GTCAAATCACGTGTTCTGACGCGAGCCGGTTTCTGCTGCAGTCAGCGGCGTATTGCTTCAATCAGGAATCGGTGGGCGCGCACTTCGAGAGACCCCTCAGCGGATATCTGGTCATGTAGCGCTAGAAGTTGTGTACGGTATATTTCGGGCTCGAAATCAGGTACCTGCCAGGGAATAGCCCTCAGATAAAAAACCAGGGCGCCGACGTCCGCAAAAGACATGACGGGAAATGTTTCTGCTTGTTGCACAATATCAAACCCACTGGCATCCAGGTATTCTATCGCTCTTTCAAGGCGCCATGCCGGAACCGAGGGGGAAGGCGCGTCCAACAACCGATTAATGTCTGACGCATTCGCTGAGCCGACCTGTTGCGTGAGAAACAAGCCACCTGCCTGGGTGATGCGACTGAGTTCTGCAGGCGAATATGCACCGTGACGGTTAATCACCAGATCAAAGGCATCATCAGGCAAAGGCAGCTGATCGTCCGAGTTGACGGCAATTACCTCAACGCCTCGCGCGGCCAGCCGCTGCCTGGCCACTTCGACATTCGGTGCGTACCCCTCTGTCGCGTACGTCGACGCCGGGAGAGATTTGAAACCATCCAGAAACTCCCCTCCGCCGGTACACATGTCGAGTAGACTTTGGACATTGGGAATACGTTGCCGCACCAGCTTTCGGTAGTTCCAGGGCAATTCAGTTTCGGTGAGTCGACCATCAACAAAGGCGAAATCCCAGCCGGACAACGACTGCGCAAGCGCAGTAGCTATCAGTTCGTCAAAACGGGACATTAAGGTCATGCCGACAGCTTATCCATGTACCTGGCGGCACACAAACACACACTATTTACGACGCACAGCTGTCCTTTACTTTTTGTGCCACCGACTCAATGTGTTGTGAAGATGAGCGGGTCGCCGGGTCTTGCGCCTTTTTCAGAGCAATCCGGTGAACTTCACACCACTCAGCGGCATACCACGCGTCGTAAGCTTCCAACAACGCGCGCTCATCCAGGGGATCGGCACAATAAGCGTACAGATCATCCACCACCCTTTCTTCAACCCGGCGTCGATCCGCGTCTGCAATGTAGTCACGCGGCCCCTGGTAATAATCGTTGGACCAGTGGGCCCTCATTGTCCCCGACTGCGTGTAATATACCGCCATCTCCTGCTGCAGAATACCTAACTGCATCCGCGCACGCCGGCATCTGTCTGGATTCTCCAGCGAAGACGATTCTGGCGCGGCTTGTTCAAGCTCGGTAGAAGATGCCCAGGGATCCCCACGGAGCAGCTCCAGACGTCGACGCTCACCCTCATCCGGATTGACTGGCGGCTCAGTGATGTCCGGTGTCACTGACTCGACATCAACGC
This sequence comes from Pseudomonadota bacterium, assembly GCA_039196385.1. Lineage (GTDB taxonomy): Bacteria > Pseudomonadota > Gammaproteobacteria > Pseudomonadales > Azotimanducaceae > UBA4421. The sequence continues at coordinate 1,420 of JBCCUW010000563.1, read as the reverse complement.
GTGCTTCCGGTTTCTTATCACCAAAGTGGACTCGACCTTCAGCATCGACCCAACGATAAATTTCCGCATGCGCCACTGATGTAATCACTGCTGTCAGCAGGCCGATGCAGACGATCAAGATGTTGCGCGCCAAGTTCATTGTGCAACTTTAGCAGCGAATCCACAGGCGGAACCGGACCGCGTTCTCGAATAAACATAACCGACGCAACAAGCAGACCGCCAACCTCTTTGCCTATTTGCTGGCAATGGCCTCGATAGGTAGCATTTCGTTTTAGCTGGAGTTCGCCAGTGCCGCACATCAGCAATTTTAGATCGGAGCATATCACGCCAGCGTTAAATCTCTGGCGGGTGACTGAGCACATTGGCTTGAACTCGGTTGATGACGAGCCTGCAAGGCTGAAGCTGTTTCTGCAGCGAAATGAAGGTTGCAGTTTTGTCGCCCTCGCGGATGACCAGGTTGTTGGTGCGTGCCTGTGCGGGCACGATCTGCGCCGTGCGACAATATACCACCTTGCCGTGAGCCATCCATTTCGCCGCGGTGGGTTAGGTAGGGACCTGGTTGCTGCTTCGCTGGGCGCACTCGCCAAAATGGGTATCACCAAGTGCCACGCGTTTGTTTTTCGCGACAACCCCTATGCCGAGCACTTCTGGGTCGCTGAGGGATGGCACTTGCGCAGCGAACTGTTGATGTATTCGCAAGCCCCTGACCAAAGCGCTTAGATCTGAGCGTAGATCCAAGCAGGCAGACCTAGGTACGGACCTACGCGCGCAACAGCGAACCGAACAGCATGCGCAACGAGCCGTCGATGTCCTGACGTACGTAAAGGAGCGATTGGATAGGCGCAAAGGGTGAGTCGGGTGCGGCTGGCCCCATATCAGGCACGTCCATCGGCAGGCCTCCATTCGCTTTGTTCAACAACAAGGAAGCCATTCCGTGCACCCCGGACCAGACAACACCACCGAGATGCGCCAGATCGTAATCCAACTGGTTAACATCCATCAATTCCTGCAGCATCTCCAATACATGGGCGTAGCTGGCGCTGGAGGCTTCGCGCAAATCATTGTATTCCGAAAAATCCGCAACCACAGCGCCAAACATCAGGTGATAAGACGTCGGGTTATCAAGCGCAAACTGTACATAGGCGCAGCCCATGGCGATAAAGCGATCTTCGACACTCATGGGTTGCGATGTTGCTACCTGAACCTGTTCGGTCAGCTTTTTAAAACCCTGTGTGGCCAGTGCAGCCAGGAGGCATTTTTTGGTCGGAAAGTGGCGATAAGGTGCGGTCTGTGACACACCAGCCTCGCGGGCCAGGGCACGCAGGCTGAGCTTTTCCATGCCCAGTTCCTCAATATGCACAAGCGCCAGCGACATCAGCACTTCCGCTGTCACGTCGCCCTGCCGGATATGCTGCATCTC
>JBCCUW010000562.1:0-2790 GCA_039196385.1 Pseudomonadota bacterium | reverse complement strand
TTGGCGACCTTGCGCCGGATAACCGGGATGTTCTCAGGAAACTCCCGATAGACGCGCGAGGTATACAATCCCAACAGACCAATTTCGCCGATCACTCTGCCGCTCTGGTCAAACTGCTTGATACCGATATAGTCGGGGTAGGCGTGGCGGTGTACCCGGGATCGAGTACCGGATTTTGAGAACGACAACAATGAAGACGCCATCAGAAAATCCTGGGTCCTCTGCGGTTGCGCATCCAGGCGACGGGTTGTGGCTCGACTACGGATTCGCTGAATGCCCAACGCCTGGCCAGTCTGTCGAACGTAGCCGTCACCGTAGGCAAACTCACGATAGCCAAGAAAGGTAAAGTGATTGGCCAGCAGCCATTCGAGAAAAGCAATCGCCTCGGCAATTTCAGTTTCATCCAGGGGCGGAGGCTGATCCCGCAAACCCTGCACTATTTCTTCCGTAAGCGCTTTCATCGGCGCAAAGTCCTGCACCGCAGCTTGCAGTTCAGCACACACGGAGGTCAGATTATGCTGCAGTTCCTGCAACGCTTCGTCTTCGAGGCGATCAATTTCCGCGTATAACACCAGTTCGCGCTGCGGATGATCGAAGGCCATGGTCAAGTCGCTGACTTCACCCTGGTCATTGCGGTCGACCCCCAGCACCACGTTGTTGAGATGGTGTGTCACCAGATCACCGTGGGACAGCGCAATTAACACTGAATCCACCATAAATGGCATGTTGGGCGCCGCCATGAAAACAACGGTGTGCTTCGACTGCCAGCCGTCCCGGGCACTCATCGGGTTGATCAGATCGATAATTACTTCGTCAGGCTGACGTGCGCGTAATCTGCGCAAGGCTTCGATGGTGGCACCGGAATCATCCGCAACATCCCGCTCCGCAAGATCTTCCTCCAGCGTGCGAGCCCAGAAAAACCTGGCAAACTGCTCGTGCAGCGGATATTGATCAGCACTCAAACGAATTTGCAGACGTCGCAGCAAGCGCTCTATATAGGTATTGTCGCTCAGCTCCACTACCGCTCTCCCCATTACACAGCGTCAACCACGTTGCACAGAGTATTACCTCCAGCAGAGCACCCGTGCAACCGACGATCGCGACAAATTGTCCGCGCGAGCCTATTCTTTGCAGATCCGTGCAGATTATGCTGGTGATCGGTGCCCAAGACTTGTTAGGCTGCATTGCGCAAAATCACGCAGAATCACACACGCAGAATCACAAAGGAAATGATGATGAAAAAAGTCCCGGTATTTGTATGTTTTGCTTGGCTTATGGTCCTGGGTGGGTGCGCCTCCGGTAGTGCCGTCACAGACCGCTTGAACGCCCTTGAAGCCAGAGTAGCACGTGCCCAGCAGGCCGCTGATGATGCCGCCCAGATGGCTCGCAGCGCCCAGTCCGCCGCCAGTCAGGCAGAAGTGGAGGCGGCTCGACGGATGGCCGAGGAAGCGATGGAAGCTGCAACGGATGCGGCAGAAAGGGTACGCCGTATCGAAACGGAGTGCTGCCGGGGCAAGTGATCGTTTAACCCGCGCTGCGGGCCACCTGCACCGGTACGCCCGCAGCTGCCAGCACTGTTTCGGTCACCAAACGCCAATCCACCACCGCTGGATTGTCCCGGGTGGCAGCGATTACCTGTGCAACAACCGCTGTCAAATCATGGTTACCCGGGGTCTGCTCATCTTTGTGGCTCTCAAGATAAAGTACATTATTGTGCCAGGCCACTTTGTGAGACTGGCTGATGATATGTACGGGTGTGCCGTTTGGCACCCCTTGGATGAGCGTCCCAATATGATCGTTGCGCAAACGTATGCAGCCGTGTGATACCCGCTGACCAACACCCATCGGTTGATTCGTGCCATGCAGAAAATAACCGGGTAACGCCAGTTTAATGGCGTATTTGCCAAACGGGTTATCTGGTCCTGGCGGTACGGTGCGCGCGAGAAACTCACCTCGCGCTGCCCATTCGGCGCGAATTGATTCAGGCGGATTCCAGGACGGGTCTTCGATGCGCATCACGGTTTGAGTCGTTGCTACCGGCGTCGCTGCACCCTCCCGGCCAATGCCTATGGGGTAAACAGACAGTCGCTGACGCGTTTCATCATAGTGATATAACCGACGCTCACTCAGATTCACCACAAGCCCGCTGCGTGGCGCATCCGGCAACAGATATGCCGTGGGCAGGACAATGCGGCTGCCAGGCTCGGGCAACCAGGGGTCTACGTCCGGATTAGCCTGGATTAACGCGCCCAGGCCTAGTCCGTTCTCTCGAGCAATAGCTGCCAGCGTATCTTCATACACAAGTTCCAGATGACGCAATTGCCCAACCAGGTTCACCTCCTGCAACGGCAACGCATAAATGTTGGGTTGCTGATCTTCGGCAATGACCGGACCGGCAAGCAGCCCCGAAGTCAAAACGACAGAGTATGTCAGCCAGCCGATAACGAGGCGACGCAGTGCAGGTGACATTTGCAAATCAGTCAGTATCCTGCAACCGAGCTGGCACCGCTGCAGCAGCGCTGCGAATTTCATCACCGACAAGAGCGCCAACACCACAACCTCCAGCCAGCATCAGGTTGAGCCCGACACCCTGCACCGCGTCCCGGGCCACCTGAACCAGTTCATACTCATTCAGACGGTGCAACTTCGTATGAGGAATGCCACCCGCCACTACCTGTTGTGTTGATGCTGTGGCTTCAGCCAGACTCATATAGCCGTGACCAAAATTATCCCAGTTAAGCGTCTGGTTCTGATAATCGAAGAAACGCTCCAGACCAATGTTGTTACCAC
>JBCCUW010000561.1:0-2793 GCA_039196385.1 Pseudomonadota bacterium | reverse complement strand
GATTCAAAAAAATCATCACTCTCACTGGCTCCCACTTAACCTTCATTCGCATGATCCCTCTTATCATCAGTGTCATCATCATCATCATTGTTATTCTTGTCGCACGGCTCTGGCGCTGCGAGGTCAGTGCTTTCTGTTCTGTCAGCAGCTGCCGCTGTTCTTCGGTCTGGCGCGCCTGCTGCACTTCCAGTTGCGCGTTGGTGTCAGCCAGTTCACGCAGCGTCAGTTGATATTCTTCCAGCATTTCCAGACGAGATTCGCTGAAGTACTGGTGATAACGAATCATGCGCTCAAACTTGTCCGGCGACTCCTGATTCAGCAATTGTTTCAGAAAATCCTGGCCGCTCAGGCGGTAGGCAGACGCCACGTGCTCGCCGATCAGTTTGGCCTGCACCGCGCGTTGGGTTTGCAGGTTGGCTTTCTGGGTGCGCAGTTCCCGCAGTTCAGCGTCGGTACTGAGTACCTGCGCCTGCACGCTGTCCACAGCCTGATTAAGCTGCGCGATGTCTTGATCCTGCTGTTGTATTTCTACCAGCAGCCCTGTGCGGCGCTGCTCAGCTTCGCTGAACCATTTGTCCAGGGCATTGAGCTGCTGCAGGATCTGTTGCAGTTGTTGCGCGGTACTCTGGGCGTCTTCTGCCGCCCACGCGCTTGGCGCAAAGCTGTGTAACAGGGCGGCGCAAAGGCTGGTGCACCACAGCGCAAACCTCAAACGATGGCGGGGCATCAACCGCAAAGGTTGTTGTGAAGAATCAGGCGCTGCGCAGGTTTTCAATCTTAACCAGGGAACGTCCGGTCATTTCCGCGGGAATCTCCAGATGCATCAGATCCAGAAGGGTAGGTGCTACATCCGCCAGTGTCCCGGCATCCGCAAAACTGACTGACTGCGGGCCCACGTAAACCAGCGGTACGTCATTCTGGGTATGGGCGGTGTGGGCTTGATTGTTCTCTTCATCGCGCATCTGTTCGCAGTTGCCGTGATCGGCGGTAATCAGCATCTGACCGCCGGCCTCCTCGATCGCGCCGCGTAATTGTCCGAGGCACTTGTCCAGGGCTTCCACCGCCTGAGTGGCGGCTTCCAGTTTGCCTGTGTGGCCGACCATGTCGCCATTAGCATAGTTGCAGATAATCACGTCGTATTTGGCCGCCTTGATGGCGTCCACAAGCTCTTGCGTGACTTCGGGGGCGCTCATTTCGGGTTGCAGATCGTACGTGGCCACCTTTGGCGAAGGGACCAGTAGCCGTTCTTCGCCGGAGTAGGGTTGCTCAACACCGCCGGAGAAGAAGAAGGTGACGTGGGCGTACTTCTCGGTTTCAGCAATGCGCAGCTGGCGTTTGTCCAGTCGCGCCAGATATTCCCCGAGCGTGTTATTGAATTTCTGTTGCGCAAATGCGCATGGCAGGTCAATGTCGTCAGCGTAGTGCGTCAAGGTGACAAAGTCGGTGAGGGTCACCACACTGCGGCGTGTAAAGCCGTCAAAGTCCGGTTCGGTGATGGCGCGGGTGAGCTGGCGCGCCCGGTCAGCGCGAAAGTTCATAAATACCACCACATCTTCTGGCTGCATGCTGACGGGCAATGCATCACTGTCGTGGATGGCTGTGGGTTGGACAAACTCGTCGTCTTCACCCCGTTTGTATGCTTGCGCGAGCGCATCCACACCCTTGGTGGCGTGAAACGGCGCCTCGCCACGCACCAGCACATTGTAGGCGCGTTCCTGGCGATCCCAGTTCTGGTCCCGGTCCATGGCAAAATATCGGCCGGTAACACTGGCCAGTTGCCCGCAGCCCAGCTCCTTGAACAGGCGCTGGCTGCTCTCCAGCGAAGCTTTGGCACTGCGTGGTGGGGTGTCGCGGCCATCCAGGAAGGCGTGCAGATAAATTTTCTGCAAACCACGCGCTGCGGCAACCCGGATCAGTTCGAAAATCTGATCTTCGTGGCTGTGAACGCCACCAGGGGACAGCAGACCCATCACATGCAGAGCGCCGCCGGATTGATCCAGCTTTTTGAAGGCTGTACTTAACGTCCGGTTGTTAGCAAATTCGCCCTGGCTGATGGCGCGGTTGATGCGTGTGAAATCCTGATAAATGATGCGCCCGGCGCCCAGATTCATGTGGCCAACCTCAGAGTTGCCCATCTGGCCGGCTGGCAGCCCAACAGCTTCGCCCGACCCGGATATTAATGTATGGGGTTGTTCCGCCCACAGCTGGTCCCAATTCGGGGTGTCTGCCTGCGATATAGCGTTGTGCTTGCTTGCCGGTGCGTGGCCGAATCCATCCAATACAATCAACAGGTTGACTTGTCGCATCTACTCAAACTCCACAAAATAGGCGCTCTGAGGTCTCGGTACGCCGAGCCCGCACGTATCGCCTGCCACGATCGCCCGCATGAGGGCGCGAACGCGCCGCGATATGTGCAAAAAGACGGGAATTCTAACAAAAACATCCGCGTGGCGGTGTGTATAATCTCGCGCTTTTTGTACAAGCTTGCAACGCTTTCGAAGAGGGCCTACTGCTATGGAACAACTGTTTGTGTTTATCGGCAACCACCCCATTCTGGTCGGGGTATTTGTTGTGCTGCTGGTGTTGTTTATCCGCAACGAAATGAATCGCGGTGGTGCCTCGGTCAGCGCTCAGGAACTGGTCAGCCTGGTCAACAACGAAAGTGCGGTGATCCTGGATGTGCGGGACAAGGCTGAATACGACCAGGGCCACATTGTTGATGCGATCAACATTCCCTACGCCAGCCTCGAAAGTCGCGCGGATGAACTGGACAAATACAAAGATAAACCCTTG
>JBCCUW010000560.1:0-2803 GCA_039196385.1 Pseudomonadota bacterium | reverse complement strand
TATACCTGGCTGCCGCTCGGCCTGGCTGTGTTACGAAATATAGAGACCATCATTCGCGAAGAAATGGTAAAAAGCGGTGCACAGGAAGTGCTGATGCCGGTCGTACAACCTGCTGAGTTATGGCAGGAATCCGCCCGCTGGCAAAAGATGGGTGACGAAATGTTGCGTATGCAGGATCGCCACGAGCGCGATTTCTGCCTGGGACCGACTCACGAAGAAGTCATCACCGACCTGTTTCGCCGCGAGGTACAGAGTTACCGGCAATTGCCTGTTAACTACTTTCAAATTCAAACCAAATTCCGTGACGAACGTCGGCCTCGTTTTGGCGTGATGCGGGCCCGCGAATTCACCATGAAAGACGGTTACTCGTTCCACCTGGATCAGACCTCCTTCGACGCTACGTACGCTGAGATGTACGACTGTTACAGCCGTATCCTAACCCGCATGCAATTGGATTTTCGTGCGGTCGACGCTGACACCGGCAATATCGGCGGTGCTAATTCTCACGAATTTCATGTGCTGGCTGAATCCGGCGAAGACACAATTGTTTTTGCCGCGAACGGACCTTACGCCGCCAATTTGGAAAAAGCGGAAGCAGCGCTGCCCGCCGCAACCCCAGCGCCGCAACAGGGTCTGGAAAAAGTTGCCACGCCCGGGGTTAAAACTATTGCCGACTTGTGCGCCCAGCTCGAACTACCCGCTGCGCAAACGCTGAAGACGCTGATGGTTGTGGCTGATGATGGCCTGGCAGCCATCGTCTTGCGCGGCGACCACGATCTGAACGAAACCAAGGCCGCTAAACTGCAAGGGATTCGCACACCGCTGCAATTTGCCGGCGAAAATGACATCCGCACCACCATGCAGGCCGCACCCGGATCACTGGGCCCCATCACTTGCCCGGTACCCATTTTTGTTGATCGTGAAGCCGCCGCTTTAGCAGACTTCAGTTGTGGCGCCAATGAGGACGGGTATCACTATATTGGTGCCAACTGGCAACGGGATTGTGAACTAGAGGACCAGCAGGTAGTCGACGTGCGCAACGTCGTGGAGGGAGATCCCGCACCGGATAACCAGGGCGCGTTGAAGTTTTTACGGGGGATTGAGGTAGGTCACATTTTTCAGTTGGGGACAACGTACAGTACGGCCATGAATGCAAGCGTGCTGGATCAGGATGGCAACAGCGTGGCCCCCATCATGGGCTGTTATGGCATGGGCGTTACCCGTCTGGTGGCTGCCGTGATTGAACAGAACCACGATGATAACGGTATTATCTGGCCCGCCCCGCTGGCCCCCTATCAGGTGCATCTGCTGGCTTTGAACTACCACAAATCGGAAAACGTCAAAACGGCGACCGACGCTCTTTATCAGGAGTGCCAGGAACAGGGCATCAACGTGTTGTTGGATGATCGCGATGAACGGCCTGGTGCAAAATTTGCCGATGCTGATTTAATCGGCATACCCCATCGCATCGTCGTCGGCGAACGCGGCCTGAAAAACAGCATGGTCGAATACAAAAGACGAAGCGATCCATCCGCACAGGACGTGCCTCTGGCTGAGGTACTGGACCGTATAGGTTGAACGGTTGTGGCCGTGATTGAAGTGCATCGCTGCCTGCTGCTGTTTGTGCTGCTGTTATGCGCAATCGGGCCGATCAGCCTGGCATCAGCCAACAAGCGCGTTGAAGTCGATCCAGTCTTACGTGCCAAGCTCGCGCAGAACCTCGCACAGTCTTACGCACACATTGATCAATTTGACGCGGAGGTATGGCTCCGCGTGTCCGACCAGCGCCTGCAGAAATATCTGCAACGACAGTCCGAACGCCTGGAACTGCTGCGCCTTGTGTACACGGAGGCCACCCGTCAGGGGCTGGACCCCGACCTGGTACTGGCGGTGATGGAAATTGAAAGCCACTTCAATCGGTTTGCCATATCAAGAGTAGGTGCGCAGGGTCTGATGCAGGTAATGCCTTTCTGGCGCCTGGAAATCGGCCGGCCACAGGACAATCTGACAGAAGTCGCCACCAACATACGCTATGGCACGGTAATTCTGGCGCACTATATCAAGGTGTCTGACGAAGACCTTGTCGAAGCGCTTGGCCGCTACAACGGGAGCCGAGGCAAACTCAAGTATCCCGACAAAGTCATCACCGCCTGGCGCACACACTGGCGCAACAAAACTCGCGACGAGTTGCCACAACTACTGCACAGCTGCAACAACTACGGTCTGAAGGCCTGCCGGTACTGGTAGCTTCTGAGATCACCCCGGCCCAGTTGGAGTCAGTTCAACGCGGCCGTTACACTAGCCTGGGTCTGCGGTCCGATCAGCACGTCATGCACCTCCCGAGCGGGATTAATGATCACCGTCATCGGCAGCGTTTGTGCTCGTTCGTAGCCGTAACGCTCTTGCGGGTCTTCCGCCAGCACTGGAAACTGAATATCCATACGCTCGATCACATCGGTCAGCTTTTCGCCCTGCAGATTGTCGTAGTTCACCCCCAGCATGACAATGCCGTTGGCCACGCGCGCCTCATGCAGCGCGTTAAACTCGGGGATCTCGTGCCGACAGGGCGCACACCATTCCGCCCAATAATTAATGACCAGATAGCGATCATCCCAGTGCGACATCTGCGTATGCGATCCATCCGCAAACACCACCTGTTCATCACCACTGCAACCGGCCAGAAAAAGTAATTGGGCAAAGACTAACAGGCCAATCCTGGCAGGCCTGCAAAAAACGTTTCTCATGTACTAAATACCACATCCAGACTAACAGACATTTCATTCGAGCCAAATTGCGTAATGGC
>JBCCUW010000559.1:0-2805 GCA_039196385.1 Pseudomonadota bacterium | reverse complement strand
TCAGCGATAAAGAGTTCCGTGTGAAAAGTTTTTTCCGTGTGAGAGTTTTCTAGCTTACGGCCCCATTCTCGTTCCCCGTCAGGTTAAGCAGGCCTGCTGCTGGGCGCTGCGCGAGCTCGGCAAGATAGACACCAGTACCCATGAAGCAGCCACCCTGCTTGCGCTGGATCTCGCGGGTGACACTGAGACCACCAGGGCCTGGGTTGGCCGTTGTGCTTACAAAGAACTTGAAAACCTGGTGCAGGTGCCCGAGCGTCGCAGGCTGATCTCACGACACTCTCAAACGGCTGCCAAACACCACAACCCTGAGCCCTGACAACACCGCGCCTTCAGTGAGCAGCCGGGTAAATACCCAGGCTCACCGCTGCTCTAGTCGACCCACAGCTTGGCATAATCAGGCCGCGCGTCCCGCGGGCTGCTCAGGTCGACGCCAAATACCAGGAGCGCTTTTAAACACATCAACATTTCCTGCCAGCCGCTACAATGCCCATAAGACTGCAGAATACTGCGCTTGTCATCACCCCAACCGTATTCGCACAAAGTAACCAGCGTGCCGCCCACATCAGCGGGCTCAAACATGAACACAATTTTGGCTTGATAGTCCCGTTTGTCTCCCTCGCGCAGTTCAGGCACCGCAAAGTCCGTGGGATTGAACGTGATCTCAATGCGTTCGTTGGCAACCACGCGGTCCACATGAACATCGCATACCCAGGCACCGTTATCCCAGGCCACGGTTGTCCCTTCAACCAAGTCCCCACTGCTGGCTGCAAAAAAAGCCTTGGTAAACGTGCGGTGGTCCACCACCGCTTGAAACACCTGTTCCACCGGACGATCAATGTGGGTATAGACGGCATAGGTTGGATTCATTATCTTCCCCTGAGTTGCAATATGTGATAAATTTACAACGTATTTAAGCGACCGTCAAGATATGTCTGTACCGACCCATGAAGATGAAGAAAGCGAACGCGTGTTCAAAGCACTGGCGAACACTGACCGACGCAGAATCCTCGATCAGCTGAAGCAAGCGCCCTGTTCAACCTCAAGCCTGTGTGAAGCATTGCCTCGACTGGATCGCACCACGGTTATGCAGCACCTGCGCGTGCTGGAGGACGCGCATCTGGTGATCACCCAGAAACGCGGCCGCGTGCGTTGGAACTATCTGGACGTGACGCCGATTCAGCGGGTTTATAATCGCTGGATAAAAGACTACGCAGCCCCTGCGGCCGATGTGCTTGAGCAGCTACGCAGTAATCTGGAATAAGGCCGGATACACCTGTTCATGATTAGTCTGAGTCCGCCGCATAAAGCTGTCGCAGTTGCTCAAACCGGCCCGGATCATCCCGCACACGGCCGTCGCGCAAATACGCAGTGAGCCGTTCACCGGCAAAGTGATGCCAACCCGCTGCGCCACCCACGGCACTGTCAGCCGGTGCAAACTGCACCAGGTTTAACAGGGTTGTTGACGCCGACTGCGCAACCAGGTCGATCCGCAGAATACTGTTGGTATGAGTTTCCAGCCAATCCGGTGCGTGACCCAAATGCTCCTGCCACGTAAATTCCAGAATATGCGGTGGGCGCCAGACCTTGATGGTGCCGTGAATCCATGCCCCTTCCCCGAGACATATGCGCCCCCCTTCACGAGGCTCAATCACACCGCCGGGCTGCCAGTCCGGCCACCAGTGCTGGACATGCTTCACCTCGGTGAGGACCTCCCACACTTCTGCCAACCCGTGCGCCAACGTGTTTTGCAAGGCAATCCGGCGCACCGGCCCGCCACCCTGGATCTGCGCAAATTTATGTGTGTCCATACGCCTGCCTGGTTGTTCGGGATTTCGGTACACTACCGCGAAGCACAAAGGAAGCAAAACGGTTATGCGCATCCGCCAGGCTGAACCGCAAGACGCCGTGGGCTTACTGGCCATTTACGCGCCCGTTGTTCTGCAAAGCCCCGCGTCGTTCGAATTGACCCCACCAAGCCCGGAAGAATTTGGCGCGCGTATTGCCTCCGCCCGCCAAAGCCACGAATGGCTGGTGATGGAAGATGGCCAGCGTCTGTGCGGCTACGCTTACGCCACACCACATCGAGCGCGCGAAGCCTATCAGCACTCAGTCGAAACCTCCGTTTATGTCGACCCGGACTACCAGGGGCGCGGGGTTGGCAGAAACCTCTACACAGCTTTATTCGAAAGTCTGCAGGGTCGGGGCTTCCACAACGCCTTTGCGGGCATTACAGAGCCCAATGCGGCCAGTGTCGCCCTGCACAAATCAGTGGGCTTCGAATTTGTGGGTGTATTTCGGGAAATCGGCTACAAATACGACCAGTGGCATGACGTATCCTGGTGGCAGCGCGGCGTCGAAGAATGAACCCTCCAATCACGAAAGGAGCCGCGCTGGATCAGAGAGAACGCGAGTCTCCAGACCCAAGTACCCAACAGGTTTTTCCAAGCGCTTCCACGTTTTTCCGAAACGCCCCCACATCCGCCTGGGCAAACTTTTTCTTCCACAGAAACGGCACACTATAGTGACACGGGATCACAATTTCAGGATCGATGCGCCGCACCGCCTCCAGCGCTTCTTTGGTATCCATGGTCCACACATCTTGCCCGAGACCGCCGATTGGCAGCATCAACACTGTTGGCTTTAAACCGTCCCAGTCTTCCATAAACACCGAATCACCCAGGTTCAGTACAGACGCATTCCCCAACGTCATCAGAAACGCCATGGCACCCAATCCAACACGCTCGGTTGGACCAGGTTGCCGCTGGAGCTTAAAACCGAAGAATGGCACGACTATCGGGCCATGTT
>JBCCUW010000558.1:0-2826 GCA_039196385.1 Pseudomonadota bacterium | reverse complement strand
TTTCGGGATGCCACATTCTGCCGCCACATCTCGCCAGGCGTCCAATATTTCCCACTTGACCCGGCGCTCTTCGACGCGTAGCTCACCACCCTGGCCGTGAAAGGCATCCGCGCCATGCTGATAGTCTTCACTGCGTTTGAAGATCGGCAGTACATCCTCCCATCCCCAGCCCCGGTTACCCAACTGGGCCCAGTGGTCAAAGTCATCAGCCTGACCGCGCATATAAATCATCGCGTTAATGGATGAACAGCCGCCCAGCACCTTGCCCCGGGCATAACCGATGGAACGACCGTTAAGACCCTCGTCAGGCTCGGTGTTGAAGCACCAGTCCGTGCGGGGGTTGCCGATGGTATAAAGATAGCCGACGGGAATATCGATCCAGAAGTAGTTGTCCTTTTTGCCTGCTTCCAGCAAGAGAACGGACTTTCCAGGATCAGCTGATAGGCGGTTGGCCAGCAGGCAGCCGGCAGTGCCGGCACCGACTATGATGTAGTCAAAAGTCTGCAAGGGTTCCCCTTCAAGTTGGACCAGTTGTCCTGTCTGGACGCGACACTCGATATTCAGTGAAGCGGTGGCGTCCGGTCAAGACGCCCGCTGTCGGCGTCTTGTGACAGGCTGGCAGAATAGCAAACCTGAAGGGGGCGGTTAAGCTCAGGCGGGTGCGGCAACCATGTTGCGCAGATCAACATAGCGCTCTGGTGGTTGAATGCCCAGGCAGTTGCGCACTTCGTTGATGGGTTGAGTTAACAGGTACTCCCAGTTCTGGCCAGGCAACCAGGCGGCACGTTTGCCGTCTTTGTAGGCTCGCCAGGCGGCGCTGAATACCCCTTTGCCGTAGTGTTTGGACAGCTGCAGACAACCGGCCAGACAGATCACGCCAAGGCCGCGGTTGCGGGTCTGGGCGTAGGTAAAGGCCAGCAGACAGGCTTCGCCGAGTTCGTCACGGCCGTACTCGGTCAGGGTGTGCCACAAATCATGCATATCCCGCTGCCGGGCGCTGAAACGCGTCATGTCTTCGTCCATCTGCAGGGTCTCGTCGTCGCTGGCTTCAACCAGTCCGTCTGCGCTGAGATTTTCGGAACGCACAAAGTGCAGGTAATGCTGAGCGAGACTTTGATGGGGCTGTGCCGCCAGGTAGTCGCGATCCTGCAGAGTGTCCAGCAGGTCGATGCGCTCGCGAAAGACCTTCTGACCAAAGGGCGTGGCGGCAAAACGCTGGTAACCCTGTTTCAGTGAAGGACCGGATAAAGCGCGGATGACGGTGAATACCTCATGGGTAGCTTCGGGATCATTGATGAGCCGGCGCAGTGCCTGCCAAGCGACGAGCGGTTGCATTTTCTGGCGATCCTGAGACATGTTAACTCCGTTTTATCAACATTAATGTAGATAGTGTGTGTAGAATACTCTTATCTACATTAATGTCAATAATATTTTGGTGGCATTGCGACGAGAGTCCCTCTTTAATAGCCACCTCAGCAGGGAGTTGATAAATGGCTGTAAGACGGCGCCGCACAGCGGATGAATCTCGATCACTCATTCTGACCACAGCGGCAGAGCGATTGCGTATCTACGGGTTGGAAGGACTGAATATCACGGGTGTCGCAGAAGATGCAGGGATTTCACATGCCACTTTAATCCATCATTTTGGCTCAAGTGGCGGTATGCGGGACGCACTGGCGCAGAAAATGACGTTGGACCTGGTACAGGATCTGGTAGTGGCCCTGGATGCCAAAGTCTCACCGTCAGAGTTGGCCCGCAATGTGTTTGCGGCATTGTCTGAAGGCGGCCACGGCAAGCTGTTGGCCTGGCGTGCGGTTGAGGGCGGCTCAGGACAGGACTTTTCGGTGGTGCGGGAAATGTTCGGCAAACTGCTGGCGACAACCCAGAAGGTTCTCGAGGTAGATACTCGAGAAGACCTGCAACGCATCATTCTGCTCGTGGCCACCGCAGCCATTGGCTATGGCATTGCCGGTGATACGTTGTGTGATCTGTTGGGGATGTCAGAAGAGACGGTGGACGGTTTCCCCCAGTGGGTGACCGCGCAGATTGGATAGCCAATACGACGGTTTAACGGCAGCCGTCACAGTTGCTCATTCAGCTCCAGTACTGATCGCGCAGGTGTCGTTTATAGAGTTTACCGGTCGGCAGCCGTGGCATTTCTGCAATAAAGTCTACGGATCGTGGCAATTTGTAGGGTGCCAGATGTTCTCGCGCAAAGCTCAATAGTTCAGCTGCCAGCTCGGTTTGTGCCGCGTCCGCCAGCTTGTGATCTGCCGGTTCAATGACGGCTTTGACCTCTTCGCCGAAGTCAGCGTTGGGAACACCAAATACTGCCACATCCCTGACCTGAGGATGCATGATTAGAACGTCTTCGATTTCCTGGGGATAAATATTGACGCCCCCGGAGATGATCATAAACGCCTTGCGATCCGTCAGATACAGGTAACCCTCTGCGTCTAAGTAGCCAACATCTCCCAGCGTGGTCCAGTTGCTGTGTTGCGGATGGCTGGCGTTGTGCGTTTTATCCGGCGCGTTGTGATATTCAAAGTTGCGACTGGGTTGCTCAAAGTAAACCATGCCTGCTTCCCCGGTGGGTAACTCGCGGCCGCTTTCGTCACAGATATGTAACACTGAGTTCCTGGCACGACCCACTGAACCGGGATGCGCCAGCCATTCCGTGGGGCTGATGATGGTCGTGCCGTTCCGCTCGGTACCCGCGTAGTACTCCCAGATGATGGGCCCCCACCAATCCATCATCTGCTGTTTGACTTCAACCGGACAGGGCGCAGCGGCATGAATAGCACACTGATGGCTGCTCAGATCGTG
>JBCCUW010000557.1:0-2829 GCA_039196385.1 Pseudomonadota bacterium | reverse complement strand
GCGTTACGTGCTGGGTGCGAGTTTGTTGATTGGCCTGCAACTGCTGGCATTGGCGTACGCCCAAAAAGCCCATGCGGAAATCAACGTTTCCTACGTCAATCTGCAAAAAAGTAACACTTACGCCTCACAGCGCACCTACGCGGGCAGCGTGGTCGCCATGCGCACCGCCGAGCTGGGCTTTAAGCGCGGCGGACAGGTTGCGCAGATGGCGGTTGATGTAGGTGACGTCATTCAACCCGGCCAGGTACTCGCTACGCTGGACAGTCGAACCCTGAAAGCGGCTGTCCAACAGGCTGAAGCTGACCTGGCCCTGGCCCTTGCTAACCAGGTCGCCGCTCAGGCGGAAGTTGATCTGGCCCAGAATACCGAACGCCGCTTCCGGCGCCTGCTGGAACAGGGCCACACACCCAAACAGACGTATGACGAAACCCGCCTGACGCTGCGCACCAGATTAGCCAGCCTCAGTGTCAGTAAAGCCAGCGTGTTGCGCGCAGAAGCAGCCCTGCAGGCTCGCCAGGTAGAATTGTCCGAAGCTACCATCGAAGCGCCTTTTGCCGGCATCATTCAAACCCGTTCGGTAGACGAAGGTACGCAGATCAATCCAGGCCAAATGGTGCTACGTCTGGTGGAACGCAGTCGCACAGAAGCCCATGTGGGTGTTCCCACACAGCTGGCGGGACAGTTGCAGAG
Source organism: Pseudomonadota bacterium (assembly GCA_039196385.1). Classification (GTDB taxonomy): domain Bacteria; phylum Pseudomonadota; class Gammaproteobacteria; order Pseudomonadales; family Azotimanducaceae; genus UBA4421. The sequence continues at coordinate 2,139 of JBCCUW010000557.1, read as the reverse complement.
TGGGGCAACTTTTCAATTGCGCTGGAACAACCAGACTTACGACGCGGTGTTAAATGCGGTGCTGCCGGAAGTTGACCCGACCACGCGGACGCTGACCGCCGTACTGCACTTAAAGGATCAGAATGTCCCTCTGGGCGCGGTGGTCGAGATGGTGGTGGACGAAGCCATCCCGGAAGCTGGCTTCTGGTTGCCGATCAGCGCACTGACTGCCAGTGACCGGGGACTATGGGGCGTCTACGTGATCAATGCTGACAATACGATTGAGCGACGCCTGATCGACGTGGTCCATACCGAAGCTGAGCGCGTGTTCGCGCGCGGGACACTGGCTGCCAACGAGCGTGTGGTCCGCACCGGTGTGCAGCGCATTGTGCCGGGCCAGCAAGTCACCCCCATTGAGTATCGCGGATGAAACTACAAGCCAACGCGTTCTACACCAACCCGCGGCTCACCATACTCATGGTGGGCTTTCTGATTATCATGGGCGCCATGGCGTTCCTCAGCCTGGCCCGTCAGGAAGATCCCAGCATGACCGAACGCTGGGCCCGGGTGAACACCTTCCTACCCGGCGCCACCGCGTCGCGCATGGAATCACTGGTGAGTGAACCGATTGAAACAGCGCTGCGCGAAATCCCTGAAATCAAAGAAATCACCTCAACCTCCAAAGCAGGGTTTTCCGTGGTTGGGATCGAGCTCTACGACAGCGTGGGGCCAGAATCAGTGGATACCATCTGGTCTGAAGTACGTGACGAACTCGGCGACATTACGCCCAGCCTCCCGGACGGCGTCAGCGAACCGGAGCTGATCCTCAACAAACCCCTGGCCTCCACTTTAATCATTGCACTTTCCTGGCAACAGGATACGCCGATGGAATTGAATCTGTTGTCCCGGGTTGCGGAATCGCTGCGCCTCAAATTGGCCAACATTCCGGGCACCGAGATTGCAGAAAGCTGGGGAGAAGCTGAAGAAGAACTATTGGTGTCCGTTGATCCATATCGCCTGGCCAACAGCGGCATCAGCACCACCCAGTTGGCCGCCAACATCAGTCGCGCAGATACCAAACTACCCTCGGGCCGCTTGCGGAGCGCGGGCAGTGACATGCTGGTGGAAGTTGAAGCGGAATTGAGCACACCTGAGCGCATCGCGAGCATTCCTATTGCGGTGAGCGCCGCCGGCAGTACGATTCGAGTTTCAGATGTAGCAGACGTACGCAAAAGCCGCATCTACCCGCCTACTTCAATGGCCTTGCATCAGCAGCAACCGGTGATCCTGGTGAACGCTAAAATGCAACCCGGCCTGCAAATTGCCACCTGGACCAGCGCGGCACAGGCAGTAATCGATGATTATCAGCAGAATCTGCCAGGCGGTATTGGGCTGGATGTGGTTTATAACCAAAGTGAATACACCGGGCAACGCATGGACGACCTGGCGACAAACCTGATGTTCGCCCTGGTTATTGTACTCCTGGTATTAATCTGGTTTATGGGTGTGCGCTCTGCTCTGACCGTCGGCGTGGCGCTCCCACTATCCGCCGCGATGGTCCTGCTGGGCATGCAGTTTCTCAACGTGCCGCTCCACCAGATGTCCGTGACCGGCCTGATCATTTCGCTGGGCTTGTTGATCGATAATGCCATTGTGGTGGTTGAAGACTATAAACTGCGCCGGCGCGCCGGTACCCGTATCAGCCTGTCCATCGAGAAAGCCGTCAGGCACCTGCTGATTCCGCTGGGCGCCTCCACGGCCACAACAGTATTTGCCTTCATGCCTATTGCGCTGGCCCCAGGTGGGGTGGGCGACTTCACCGGCACCATTGGCGTGACGGTGGCTTTGTCTGTCGCGAGCTCATTTTTCCTCGCCATGACGGTGGTGCCGAGTATTGCCGGTTTTCTGGAAAACCGCTGGCCAACCCGGGAAGGTCACCGTTGGTGGCAGGCCGGTTTCAGCCATCCGAAGCTGACGCAAGCTTATCGTGCTTCCATCATGACCGCGCTACGCAAGCCGGTATTCGGTATCGGCGTGGCGTGCATACTGCCGCTGATCGGCTTTGCGCTAGCACCTACGCTGACCCAACAGTTTTTCCCTCCGGTAGACCGAAATCAGTTCCAGGTCCAGTTGTCTTTGCCACCGCACGCCTCAATTTTC
>JBCCUW010000556.1:0-2829 GCA_039196385.1 Pseudomonadota bacterium | reverse complement strand
GTGATTTGACAAAAATGTCTTATATGTGACATATTTGTCTCATGAAAACTCAATCGCATACAAGCACTTCTGATGCCATTGCAGAATCCGGCTTCAGGGTACTCAGTAAAAACCCTGGGGCCAATGTCGCTGAGATCGCTGATGAAGCCGGCATTACCCGAGCCACGCTGCACCGCTATTTTCCGTCTCGCAAGAATCTCATTGAGGCACTGGCCCAACGTGCTGTCGCGGAAATGGAAGCGGCTGTGGAGGCTGCGTGTGCTGAGGTTAAGTCTGCTGGCGAAGGCTTACAGAAATCCCTGGCCGCACTCATCCCCCTGGGTGACCGCCACGGATTCTTAGCGCACGAACAGTTTGACCATGATGCTGCGATTGAACAGGAATTCATTCGAATTCAGGGAGAAACAGCTGAGTGGATTGAATCAGCAAAGCGTGAGGGTGTGTTTGACCCGCATGTACCAACAGCCTGGATAAATCGCACGTTTGATTACCTGCTGTACTGCGCCTGGGACAGTGTGCGCGCCCAGGAGACAACGATAAGCCAGGCTGCTGATCTGGCCTGGCGTACGCTCGCTGCGGGTGTGGGAGGCCGTCATGACCGCTGAAGAGATCGGCCTGCTGGGTACGGCCGTGGATGACACTTTTTTTCTGGTAGCCGGGCTTGTGTTCGTCTTTGAATTGGTCAGGGCTGGTCTGCGCAAGCGCCTGCAGGTGCGCACGTTTCAGGACATGTTTGTCAGTTTGACGACCCAGCTCCCGTATCTGCTGGTAGAGACGTTTGTTTTGAGTGGTGCTTATCTGGGCTATGTACTGTTGAGCGAAGCTTGGGTCACCTGGGTGATGCCGATTAATGCTTGGAGCATCGCCGCAGCCCTGCTGGTGTGTGACTTTGTTTACTATTGGGAGCACCGGCTGGCCCACGAAGTACGCCTGTTGTGGACTCAGCATGCCGTCCATCATTCATCGCGTTGCATGAACGTCATGGTTGCCATCAGGTTCGGTCCGTTTGAAGGCATCACCAGTGCCATCATGCATTTGCCGTTGGTGTTGCTGGGTTTTCCTCCGGAACTGGTGTTCTTCGGCATACTGACCGTGCTGGCCTATCAGGGTTGGCTGCATACGGAGTCCATCGGTAAGTTGGGCATGCTGGAGCAGATTCTGAATACACCTTCTAATCATCGGGTACACCACGGCTGTGACGCCAAGTACTTGGACACGAACTACGGTGGCATCCTGATTATCTGGGATCGGTTGTTTAATACTTATCAGGCGGAGGAAGAGTCTCCCCGTTTTGGTTTAAAGAGAGCCTTCAACAGCGTGAATCCACTGACTGTGTGGATATCCGAGTGGCCTGGCTTGTTGCGCGACCTGAAGTCTGTTTCGGGATGGCGCCAGGCGTTTAAGATCCTGTTTGCCCATCCAGACTGGATAAACAAGCAGGGCGTTCTGAATTCAGACACGTCCGGCAAGGCAGCCTGATGATAGATAACGATAAGTTGACACTGGGCACCTTGTTGCGCCGCTATGGCAAAAACGTTCTGATCACCTGGCTGTTGCTTATTGTGGAAGTTGCGCTGCTTGCGCTCATACCGCTGTTTCTGGGTAAAGCCATTGACGCGCTGTTGGCCGAGATCAAAGTAAGCGCACTCTACGAGATCTCGGTGCTGTTTGTTGCACTGATCATCGTTGCAGTGGCACGCCGCGCCTACGATACCCGCGCGTATGGCACCATGCGCGTCCATTTGTGCATGGCGCTCGTCGAACGATCTGCCAGCAAAAGTGTATCCACTCTGAATGCCCGGGTTGAGATGGGCAGGGAGTTGGCCGACTTTCTCGAAGATCACACACCGCTGGCGATAACCTGCATTCTGCAGGTTGTCATCAGCGTCGCTATTCTATTCAGCTTTGGCCTGGCCCTCGGCGCGGCCAGCATCAGCGCGGTAGTTTTGATGCTGGGTATTTACGCCGTTTTCCATGGCCGCTTCTTCAAGCTCAATGCAGGACTGAATGCCATCTCTGAGGAGCAGGTTGGCGTGTTGGCGTCGGGAGATGTGTTGCGCGTCCAGGACCTGTTTACCCAAAGGCGCGTGAGTGAGGTTAAACTCTCGGATGCTGATTCCATCATGTATGGCGGGGTGTACGTTGTCATGTTTGCGCTGATTCTGGCAAACCTGTGGTCGGCAAGTGCGTTGCCTGTCGTCACCGTTGGCGCCATCTTCGCCATCATCAGTTATTCGTGGGAACTGGTCGGGGCGAGTGTTGAGCTACCCGCCACTTTGCAGCAGTGGACCCGGCTGCGCGAAATTCAGGAGCGAATCAACCGCTAACCGATGCCAGACTGAAATCAGTCAGGCAGGTTCAGCACACGTTTGGCGATGATATTCATCTGTACTTCATTGGAGCCCCCGGCAATGGAGCCTGCTTTCGAACCCAGCCAGTCGCGCGTCACCGACAGCTCTTCGCCGCTGAATGTTGCTGCGTCAGATGCACCCCAACCCAGCGCCTGGGTCCCGCGGACCTTCAACTGCAACTCCAATTGTTCTTTGCGCAGATCAGCACCGCGCAGCTTAAACACGGAAGTAGCCGCACCCGGTGTGCCGCCTTCCGACTCTTCCACAACACGTGCTTGAGTCAGGGCCAGGGCCCGCGTATTCATCAGGTGAGCGGTGATCTCATGCCGCAGAGCCGGGTCAGCGATTTTGCCGTTGTCACTGCCCACGTAGTCCATCGCCGCATTCTGAATGGGTGTGCCGGTGGTCGCCTGGGCGGCACGCCCCGTGGCCGCCTGTGCGAGTGCCTGGATACCGGAGCGCTCGTGTTGTAACAGCC
>JBCCUW010000555.1:0-2834 GCA_039196385.1 Pseudomonadota bacterium | reverse complement strand
TAAACGGGCCAGCTGAGTGAACAAATTGATATTGGCGCGATAACCTTCGAGAGCCAGTGAAGTTGCCGCTTGAATCGGCAGACTCTGGCCCACAAGACGGTTCACGTAGCCTGGAAAATCAATGCCAAGCGACATGGAGATAATGTGCGCCCCTTCCGCCGCCGCCCAATTGATCGCTTGCGCAATTTCAGCGGAACCCCCACCGCCGGCTCCAAGTACCTTGCCGATGATGGCTTTGTTAATACCGCGCGCTACCCCGATGCGCAGCCCATTCACATCCTGGCCGAAGATCGTGCCGGCACAGTGCGTCCCATGTCCATTCGTGTCATCGCTGGACTCAGCGGTGAAATTCCGCTGTACCATGGGGACTCCAGCAAAGGCCGGATGGCCTGCATCAATGCCTGTGTCTAAGACTGCTACGTTAACGCCCTGTCCACTGAAAGGAGAACTATCCGCGCCCACTGCCGCCAGCCCCCAGGTTGAGGATCCGGTTTCGTTACTGGGTTCAGCATCCGCTACGGGTTTAATCAATTTCATGGGCATGGATAGCGCAATCGCCTGGGTGCGGGGATCGCGGCGGAGGTCCGCACGCTCTGCCTGAGACAGCTGGCTTTCGCTGAGTTCAATGGTCTGTGGCGCGTCGCCTGCCCGTCGCATGCGCGGCGCAGCGGCGCCCACCCGTTCTATCGTGGGGGCAAGCAACTCCTTGGTTCTTAAGACGACGTATTTTTCTCTCATAATCACGTACTCCTTTGCAGGTTTCGCTCGGTGTTTCAATTACTGTGCCTGCGGTAGTAAACCTCCAACCCGCCAGATTTTTTTCTTTTCAGGTAGGAGAGTTGATCGTTTCAAACGAGATACCAGCGAACAAAAGCAAAACAAGGAAAAACAACATGAGCGAAGTTACCAATATCGATACAAGCGGACCCACCATCGGACAACTTACCGCCGAGTTCTGGACTGCCTTTGGCGCCGCGGCGGGCATGCAGATCGAACTGGACGTTTATGACCGGTCCATTGCTATGGGCCACCTCAGCAACGTGGAAGCACGGCTGAACAATTTTGCCAACGCGCTCTACCACCACCAGGCGTTAAATTGCGCCACGCAGGCGGGAGAGATCGCTGGCGCCATTGCGCGCGATCAAGGGGTGGACAAAATTACCGCTGAAATATTTGAAGTAGCAGCGGAACAAGTCCGCAACGGACAGCAACCCAGCGGCGGCGCATCAGCACAACCCATGGGTGGGATCTGTTAGCGCTTACAACAAAGCCTGCAGACGTTCGTACCCCTCGGTCAATCGTTCGCGTTGCAAAGCCGAGCGACCATAGGTTCGCAAAGTCCCCTGTATCATGGCGTCCAGATTGAGGTCTGGACGCAGATTGAGCACCTCCCGCCACGCTTGCACCGCCTCGTCATTGCGCCCCATTCGGGCGAGCAAGTTGCTGCGTAACGCCCAACCGAAAAAGTCTTTAGGAAAGTTAATAACACTCAAACGTGAGTATTCTTCTGCGCTCGCAAAGTTTCCGTCCTGAATAAGCGGGGGTACCAGCTTGCCATACTGGAAAACCTGACCAGCGGGCATCGAATACAGAACATCTTCATATATTTCGATCGATTCACGCGGCACGCCGGCAAAACACAGCACCCTCGCCAGTGCTTCGCGTGAAGCCGTCGACGGCGCCAGACCCACACTGCGCCGACAAAACTCGATGCCATGTTCATAATCGCCCAATCTCGCATAGACCGTGCCGCAACGGCGCAGGCCGTAAGCGCCATCAGGCTCAAGATCTACGGCCGTATCTGCCGCCCGGCGTGCCGTTTGGGCAGTCTCGCCGGCGTTCTTCGTGAGGCCATTAAGGACCAGCCAACTACAGTAGTCCGCCCAGGCTGCGTACGCAGGCGCCAGTTGCGGAAACATCTCAATTGCGCGCAACAATCGATGTCTGCGCTGGCTCAACTCGGCAGGATCGGTCGAACGAAAATGGTCAGACAGCAAGATCAGGTCCCAATAGGAGCGCTCACTGTCCGGCACCACCAGCGCTGCAATGCGTTTAGTTTGATGTCGATACAGCCGATCCAGCGCAGTTTCGGCAATAAACTCATCCACCCGGCTGGCCAAGGTTGCCTGGTCTGGGCGTTCGATACTCGCGGACCACACCAACTCTTCAGTGGGCGCGTGCACCAGTTGCCACGCAATCTGATTGCCGACTCCATCCGTCAGAGTTAATCGAAAAGCACTCTCACCGCGAGGTGCGGAACTGAGTACGCGCACCGCATCACTACCCCAACGCATGAATTTCGACACATTCAGGGCGAGTTGTTGCAGGGACGATGTTTCGCTCGCATCTTCAACGAATACGTCGAGCAGACCCAGCGTTGATTCAGTGAGCTTGGCCGGTACCGACACGTCTTGTATCAAGCGATACCCCACACGGGGGACAGATTCGATGTAATTGGGTCGTCTGGGATTGTCGCCCAGTGCTTTGCGTAACATCGCAATGGACCGATATACCACGCCTTCGACAACATAAACTCCGCTCCACACCTGATCCAGAATTTCCTGTGTCGGCACGACTTCCGGCGACCGTTCAGCCAATAGGGTCAGCAACGCCATGGCTTTCGGTTCCAGCCGGCTGGAGCCCTCTGCAGACGTCAACAAATTCTGTTCCGGATGGACCACCCAGGGCCCAAAAGCAAAAGACGGCATTATTTTATTCGCAGCGTTCTTACGGCACTGGTGTCTTGCTTATCTGCAACCGCGTTGCCTCGTGATATAAGCATATGATTTCAAAGCATATGCTTATCTCACACGCTGGCTGCTTGTCAACATTAG
>JBCCUW010000554.1:0-2844 GCA_039196385.1 Pseudomonadota bacterium | reverse complement strand
GGAAGCTGCAGGGGCTTTTTATCAGTTATGGATGGCCAAGGCGGGACAACCACCACAATTCGATTTGATCTCGATGCTGCAACACAACGAAACAATCAGCAGTAAGATGTTGCCCAGAAATTGCTCCGGGTTTTCGTTCATCTTTGCGGTTGTTTCGTTGTGTTGCAGCATCGAGATCAAATCGAATTGTGGTGGTTGTCCCGCCTTGGCCATCCATAACTGATAAAAAGCCCCTGCAGCTTCCATCAGTTCATCGTAGCGTTGCTGCATGTCGATACTGTCATCACCGGTGACTTCCGGAACTGCTGTCGCCAGGTCGGACCAGTGCACCAGTTTGCGTCGCTCTGCGTAGGGGAAGTCGAACAGTGTGGCCAACATGCGTGCGGTGAGCTCAATTGAGACCTCCTGCACCCAGTTAAACGTTTCGCCAACGGGCAAATGGTCAAGAATATCAACGGCGCGTTCGCGTATGAGCGGCTCCAACTCGGCCAGATTTTTCGGCGCTACGGTGGGTGTTACCGCCATACGTTGGGGCATGTGCTGTGGCTCGTCCATGGTGATGAAGCTCTGCCCCTGAATCTGCCCCTCTTTTGCAGGTGGTGGATCCACAATGGCGATACCGCCAAATTCTGAGGAGGAAGAGAAGACTCGATTGTTGGTATCCACTTCCTTGATCAGCTGGTGGCTGGTCACTGACCAGAATGGGCCGTTAACGCTGTCTTCCAGATAGTGCACGGGCGCCTCTCTGCGCAGGCGTGCAAACCAGGGTTGCCAATTGTCGTCACGAAACAGCTCCGGCCTGCTGACATCAATCTGGTCTATTGGGACGCCGTCAACATCGTTGGTATCCATTGTCTTCAACATTTCTCCTGCTGTGCTGGGTGTTGTTTGTCGCGACTAATTAGGATACTAGTTATATTCGGATACGCAACTTCGAAAAGGCCGCGGCAAACCGGGCGTGTCCGCCTAAATTAACCGGGAGTAAAACATGAGTTCATCATCTGACGATAAGTCGAATCAGTCACCACGCATGGTGAAGTGGTCACCACCGTATAGGCGTGAAAATGTTGAGATGCCGGAGTTTGATCTGATTGAGATAGAGCGTGACGCACCCATTGGGCGCATCGTGCTCAATTCACCGGAGAAGAGAAACCCGCTGGGCTATGAACGACTGCTGCAGATTGAAATGGCGGCTAAATTGCTGGAATTAGACGATTCTATCCGCGTCATTATTGTTAAAGGTCAGGGGCCAAGTTTCTGCGCGGGATACGACATAACGCCTGTCAAAAAAGGCGAACGCCAGCGAAACATGCCGCCGGGCGGTTACATTAACCCGGGTCGTGACAGGCTGTGGCAGTCTTATGATCTGGAACACGCGCGCGTTTACATGACTTTGTTTGATTTGCAGAAGCCGGTCATCGCGCAGATTCACGGGGCCTGTCTTGCCGGTGGAACGGAACTGGCCGGGTTTTGTGATCTCAGAATTGTGGCGGAAGATGCCAGCATCGGCTGGCCGGTGGGGCGCAACTGGTCACCGGGCAATCTGCAGTACATCCCCTGGCTGGTGGGAATGACCAAAGCCAAATATTACATGTTCACCTGTGAACCGATGTCGGGTCTGGATGCCGTGCAATGCCAATGGGCGTCCGAGGCGGTGCCCGCGGACAAGCTGGAAGCCCGTACGGAGGAGTTGGCGCAGCTGATTGCGCTCACGCCCACAGACCTGATTATGATGACCAAACGGAGCATCAATCGGCAGTTTGAGGTGATGGGCTTCAAGACCGGCATCGCCACCAGCGTGGACCTGCTGGCGCTGTCCAGCTTCCGTGAACAGGGATTGTATGCTTCCCGATCAGCAGATGGAGCAACAGATGGTGAGGGTGGTGATGAGTTTATGCGCAGGGCGCAGCGCGACGGGCTGAAGGCAGCGCTGAAATGGCGTGAAGAGACTTTTGGCAACAGCTATCGGGATGCAGATTGAGCTAGATGTTATACTGGTCTGATTTTTGACAGGACCACCGATATGCAAGATGTTGTGCAGCTGATGCTCGGCGACCTCGACTTTGACCCCAAGGCGTTGAAAGCCAAGTACCTCGAAGAGCGGGATAAACGTCTTCGCGATGATGCGAACGAGCAGTACATAGAAGTCGCGGGGGACTTTTCCAACTACGTAGATGATCCTTACGCAAAAGCGGTGGAAAGAGAACCGCTGCACGATACGGTGGAAATTGTCATCATCGGCGGTGGTTTTGGTGGCTTGTTGCTTGGCGGCAGGTTGCGCGAAGCAGGCTTTACCGACATCCGGGTGATCGAAAAAGGGGGTGATTTCGGCGGCACCTGGTACTGGAACCGCTATCCGGGTGCCATGTGTGATGTGGAAGCGTACTGTTACCTGCCGATGCTGGAAGAGCTGGACTACATCCCCAAACATAAATACTCCTTTGCGCCTGAGATCATGCAGCACACGCAGAACATTGCGCGCCACTATGGATTGTATGAAAACGCCTGTCTTTCGACGGAGGTGACGGATCTCAGTTGGGACGCAGAAGACGAATACTGGCTGGTCAGCACCAATCGCGGGGACCGTATGCGTGCCCGCTACGTGGCGATGGCTAATGGACCGCTGAACAGGCCTAAGCTGCCAGGTATTCCAGGCATCGATGACTTCGAAGGACATACCTTCCATACCAGTCGCTGGGACTACGATTACACGGGCGGTGATTCCAGCGGCAACCTGACCGGGTTGAAGGACAAGCGGGTTGGGATTATCGGCACCGGGGCGACGGCTGTGCAGTGTATACCCCATCTGGGCGAATGGTCAGCTGAGCTCAAAGTGTTCCAGCG
>JBCCUW010000553.1:0-2856 GCA_039196385.1 Pseudomonadota bacterium | reverse complement strand
CTGGCCTTTGCGTTCGTTATGGTAGTCGTCAATCTGTTGTTGCAGCGTGTCCCGCTTGGCCAGCAGAGCCTTGTTAACCGGACCCAGTTCTGCCAGGCAGGCTTCCAGCCCCGCCCAGAACTGATCCACGTCCACTCCGGTGCCGGGAATAATCTGCTCCGCAACCAGCGCATCCAATTGCGCTGCAACCTGTAATGACCCTCTTTGAATTCTGTCCGTCATTATTGTGCCACCCAAGATCAAAAAAGCGGCGTATCATAACAGACTCCGCAGCAGATATTCTGCCTGCAAGTTGCTCCCAGCAGCGCGGTTTGGGCGGCGCACTCCGCGGAAAGAGAGCACCGCTGATGGTTAGCAGGGGGGATTCAGGGGAGTTACAGGCCCAACACCACCTTAGCCACAATGTTCTTCTGCACCTCTTTGGCGCCGCCGAAAATTGAGGCTGCCCGACTGTTGATAAAGCGCGGGGTGACTGTTTCCGCGTAATCCGGGCCTACCCAGGCTTCGTTATGACCGTTCATACTGATCATGTTGGCGTGGGGTAAACCATAATAGTTCACGGCTTCCAGCTTCAGCGTATTAACCGCCTGGTCAATTTCCACTGAGGTGTTTTTCGCCAGCGAGGACGCCGGGCCCGGCGAGCCGCCTTTGCCCACTTTGTCCAGGGTCACCAGTTCCTGGAACTGCAGCGCACGATTACGGATTTCCAGCTCGGCAATCCGCGCCGCGAAACCCGGGTCGTTGATCAGCGGTTCAGCACCGTTCAATTCCTGGGAAGCAATATGCTTCAGCTCAGCCAGGGATTCATGTATGCGCGGCGCGGCACCGCCGCCACCCCGTTCGAACTCCAGCAGGTATTTGGCTGCTGTCCAACCCTCATTTTCCGGTCCCACACGATAAGACTGGGGCACGCGCACATCATCAAGAAATACCTGATTAACCTCGTGGTCACCGGCAATGGTGATAATGGGCTCGACAGACACCCCCGGCAGATCCATCGGGATCAGTAGAAAACTGATACCCGCCTGAGGTTTTCCTTCCGGATTCGTGCGTACCAGACAGAATATGTGATCAGCAAACTGCGCATGCGTGGTCCAGATTTTGGTGCCATTCACAATATAGTCGTCGCCATCTTTCACCGCGGTGGTTTTGAGGCTGGAGAGGTCCGAACCCGAACCCGGCTCTGAATACCCCTGACACCAATAGTGTTCGCCACTGAGCATCTTGGGCAGGTATTCGTTCTTCTGCGCTTCCGTCCCATACTTGAACAGCACTGGGGCGAGCATGCGCAAACCCAGCGGAATGAGTCCCGGCGCGCGCGCCTTGGCACACTCCTGTCCCCAGATGTATTTCTGACTGGGGGTCCAATCGGTTCCGCCGTATTCTTTCGGCCAGGCCGGTACTGCCCAGCCTTTTTCAACCAGAATGGCCTGCCAGCGCATCGCCAGGTCTTTATCGGCAAACACGGTGGTCGTTCGTGCCGCCTCTTCGGACAGGTCTGGTGTGAGTTTGTCGGCCAGAAACGCCTGCACTTCCCTGCGGAATTTTTCGTCTTCGGCGCTGAACTCAATATTCATATCTACGGACTGCTCGCTTAGTTGTTCGTTAAAAATTATAATACGTGCCAATATTTTAGTGTACTCGGGAGGACCCAACCATGACAACGACTCGCATCATCATCTCCGGCACTGTCGATATGCCACCAGAAAATGTTGCGCCTGCAATGGCAGCGGCTGCACCCCTGATCGAGGGAGCTTTGGCCGAAAAAGGCTGCCAGGACTACGACTGGTGCCCTGACCCCCGCACGCCAGGCCGCATTCGTGTATTTGAGCGCTGGGCATCCGAAGAAGATCTGCACGCCCATCTGAACGACAAGTGGTATTTTGATATGCGTGACTGTCTGGGCTCATTCGGCATCACCGGTGCAGAAACACTGAAGTATCGGGTTGATCTGCAGGAGCCGGTGTATGACGAAACCGGCGTCGCCCGAGCCCAGTTCGTCACCGACCCCAACAACTAAAAAAACCCCCGGTTGTACTGAAAAGCCTGAGCAACCCGCTCAGGCACTATCAGCTTGGAGAGCTAATCGGAGGGATTGAACAGCCCTTCATCCTGCACATCCTGCAGGGAGTGGGTGAATACGTCGATCAACTGATCAACTTCCTCATCGCCATGTGCTGCCGAAAGGAAAGCCCGCTGGGTACCTGGGACCAGCACTCCACGGTTTAAACAGTGCAGATAAAAGGCTTTTTCTGCCGCGCCGTGGATCCCGGTCACATCGCGCATGGAATCAATCGCTTCGCGCTGGAAAAACATGTGGAACATTGATCCCACGTGTTTCATCTGCGCCGGTATCTGGTGTTGAACGCAGAAGTCATTGACCGCCGCAGCTAGTCGATCCCCGCGTTGCTCCAGCGCCTGATAAATCTCCGGGTGTGCCTGCAGGTGCCCCACCGCTGCTGCCCCGGCCTCCATGGTCAGCGGATTGCCAGAAAAAGTGCCACCTGAAAAGATCCCGCGGTCTGCGGCAAGGCCGGTAAATACTTCCATGAGATCCACACGACCCGTGATCGCACCGACAGGCAAACCACCACCAATGACTTTGCCGTAGGTGGCGATATCCGGGGTGACGTCAAATCTTTCCTGAGCCCCGCCGAAGGCGACGCGAAATCCGGTGACCACTTCATCGATACCGAACAGCACGCCATTGTCCCGACAGACCTCACGCAGTTCCTGGAGGAATTCACCCGCTTCCGGTTGCGGATTAGAGCTCTGTACACCTTCAACAAAAACCATCGCCAGTTCATCGCGATGCTGCCGGATCAGATCAAAAGCTGCGCGCTGACGATAAGGCAG
>JBCCUW010000552.1:0-2867 GCA_039196385.1 Pseudomonadota bacterium | reverse complement strand
CTGTAGTCAACGGTATCCGCGCTGAAAGAATGCAGCGCCGCCGCTTGCAAACCCACATCCCAACGTGGCGTCAGGTGATATCTGTACTGGCCGCCATAGACCAGGGTTAGGCCATCGAATTCCTGTGTATCAATGGTCTCCAGCACATATTTAAGCCCCAGCTGCAGCGCCAACTGGTGAGGTAAGCCCTGGCGCGGTTTGAAATTTGCGCCAAAATTGTTGACCCATTTGCGACCACGGCGGTCAAACTGCGCATCGCGTAACTTGCTGATAATAAGGTCACTTCGATTGAGCAGCGTCCAGGCACTGTCACTTGGCCGCCAGGCCAGACCCAGGCGCAAATCGGCGCTTGTCTGGCTGGCGCCATCTAGCCGGTCCTCCTTGAACCATGCGATGCTGGAAGATATTACCCGCCCTTCAGCCAGTTGCCGATTGGCCCCGGCCAACAGGTTCCACCGATCTGCTTCGTCGCCGGTGTGATACTCGAGCCGGCTGCTCATCTGCCAGGCTTCACGGTGATAAGTAAAGCCACTGAACAGTGCCGTAAAATCCTGGTCAAACGAACCGGATGCCGGTGGTTGCTGGGGATTGAACAGCAGGCCCTGCGGGTTCTGCTGCACCCCGGCCCCGCCCGTTGTCAGCGTCTGCACCCGATCCATGCCCGCATCGAGCAGCCAGTGCTCGTTAACCCGCCACTGCTGTAACAGGCCGGTCGTGGCAAACAATCGGTTACCGTTCTCGCCACTCTGGCGGGTGATGCTGGTGCCCACGTCGGCGCCCTGCCAAGGGCGAGAGCGCAGACCCAGCCGCGTATCCTGAGTGTCGCGCGCACTACCCCAGGTTAACTCCTGTTCCAGCAAGACGCGCACATCGTCGAACAAGGCATATTCGGCACCAAGAATAGCCCGCGAGGGATAATCGGTGTTATCCGCTCCCGCAGAAACGTCCAGTTCCGCATCTGCACGCAACGTGACCCGGTTGTTCAAAACAGACCTGGAAATTCCTGCTAATAGCTGCGTTGCGTCCAGACCTTCAGCCTCCGGCGCATCCTCGCGCACCGCACGCAGTCCGCCTGACAGCTGATTGCGACCCTGGCGATACTCTACCTGCATATCAGCTATCCAACGATCCGCTGATGTGCTGAGCAGCGACTGCTGAAAAGTCTGGCCACGCAGCAGCAGGTCTTCCCGCCAGCGGTACTCGCCTTCGAGACCGATGCGCCGGGTACCCACCTCAAGACTGGATTGGTGTCCCAGCCCGAAGCCGTCTTCCTGTTCAGTAGCATACAGCCGCCCTGCGAACTTGTTCCCACGATGCCGCCACTCGAACAGATACGCATCAGCCTCCCCACCCAGCGCTGTTTCTGATCTAGAAAGCTCTACAGTAACTCTTTGTAAGTCATTGATTTGGTAAGTCAAATCTAATCCCGCCAACTGGCCGTCCTGACCTTGCGTTGCATCATCGATATACGTAAGCGCTAGTTCGCTGTCCTGTTCATCCAACCGATAAGCTGCGCGGGCGCCAATGACCAGTTCGTCGCTGGCGCTGGGGCCGGCAACTTCATACTCCACCTCAATGAAGATCGGATTAAACTGGTTGTCCTGGCTGAACACGGGCTGCTTGAAGATCAGTTGCCCCAGGTCAAAATCGATGGTGTAGTCGCGGAAGCGGACCAGCGTTTCGCTGTCCAGAATCTGGTCTGGAGAGAATCGGTCCCGAGTGACAATACGCACGCTTTCGCTATTGCGTACCAGGCGTTGATTCGACAAACGGTAAATACCCGAAGTGCCGTCACCGCTCAGCTCATCACGCACAAAAGCCTGATCCGTTTCGCTGGCAAACGCTTTCACCTCAACCCGTTGGCCATAATACCCAGTATTGATCCCATTTAAGCGACGTTCGTAACGGGCCAGTTCAGAACGACCGAAGTCTGTGTCGAAATCGCCAAACAACGCGCCGAAACGCTGTTTTTCCAGCTTCAGGTAGAGTTTGCGCTGGCTCTGCGCGTCAAAGCGCTGCTCAGCGCCGTCACCATACAGGGTATAAAACTGTTGTGGGTCGATCTGCTCGCGCAGCGTCCGTGCAAACGCTTTGTCCGTATCATAGGCTGCGGTCAGCAGCCAGTCGCCTTTGACCATCCCCTTGGCATAAAACGCCACTCGACCATCCCGCACCGGGCCGTCGTCGAGATCTTCCGCCTGCAAACCGCGCAGATTGCCAGACAGGTCCTGCCAGCTGTACGAGCCTTCCGCCAAACCCACCATAATCCAATCCCGCATACCTGGACGGAGCCTGGCCCGGATCTGTTCCGTACGCACACCGTCAAACGGAAAGCGCAAGGCCACCTCGCCGGTTTCAATCGTAGGTTCCAGCTGAATATAGGCGATACCATCGCGCAACACCTTGTATCGCTCATTGGCATAGGCGTTGCGGCTGTTTTCCAGATGTTTGGTTTTGTCCAACGCCGCGAACGGCGTACTGATGCTGAACTCGCCAGTGGTGCCAGCCCGCAGCGGGTACCCGGCGCGGTCATAGAAACGCACCGCGAGGACAGGTGGAAAAACGCCATCCGCGATCAGATGAGATTCGCTGGTGATCAATTCCGCACGCACCGGGCTGCCGCTGTAGTGGACCTCACGCACATGTGTCTGCAAGGTGTTCCCGCCTGCATCCTGCAACTGCGCCACAATACGGCTGTCCCGCTCGGAGATGGAGACATTCTCCCAGCGACTGATGCTGAGTTGTAAATCATGATCTCGCGTCACGCTGGCAAAAGTCAGCGGGTTGACCAACTCGCCATCCACCAGGAGTTGAGGCCGCTGCTCACTGGGATGGACAACCGCGACCGTAATCGCCGGCATCACCGG
>JBCCUW010000551.1:0-2872 GCA_039196385.1 Pseudomonadota bacterium | reverse complement strand
GAAAAAATGACCTTGGACGAGTGGAACCGGCAAATTGAAGTTAATCTGACCAGCGTGTTTCTGGGCTGCCGGGCAGCCATTGCCCAGATGAAACAGAACGGTGGCGGCAGCATCATCAACTTGTCTTCCGTGGCGGGTCTGGTTGGCTTACAGACCTGTGTTGCGTATGGCGCCGCCAAAGGCGGAGTGCGCATTATGTCCAAAGCCGTGGCGGTGGAAGCAGCGCAGCACAACATCCGCTGTAATTCGGTGCATCCAGGGGTGATCTGGACCAACATGCAGGCCCAGGCAACCGGGCTGAATGACCCGGCCGGTCTTGATGCCGGGTCAATGCGTATCCCGCTGGCCCGTCCTGGCGAACCGTTGGACATTGCCAACTGCGTCCTGTACCTGGCTTCAGATGAGTCCAATTATGTGACGGGTGCAGAGTTTGTTGTGGATGCCGGACTGACGGCGCAATAAGGTGGTGCGAATATGCAGTTGAAAGGCATCTTTTTTGATCTGGGTGGTACTTTGTTTCGTTACCCGCGGCGCATGGGCGGGGGCGGTATCATGCATGTTCTGCAAGCGCTGGGCATTGAAGCTGAACCCTCCCAGATTGGTGAAAGCTGGCGGCGCGCCACAACAGAGGTCGGGACGCGCTATGGACAGCAAGACTATTTCCTGCACAGAGATTTGTTCCGCGATACGCTGAATCATTTTCTCCAAGGGTATGACAAGCAGGCCAGCGAGGCGCTGATGGAAGAGTTTCATCAGCGCCAGTTGCAGAGTCTGGTGGAACACCTGCCGCTGCGTGACGAATGCCACGACGCCCTGGCCGCGCTGAAGTCTCGGGGCCTTTATTTGTCCATCGTCTCGAATATCGACGACGACTATCTGGATCCGTTAGTCGATAAGCATGAATTGCATCGGCACCTGGATCACTGGACCAGCTCCGAGGAAGCCCAGTCCTGCAAACCGCATGCGGATATTTATCACTACAGTCTGGCGAAAGCGGATTTGCACAAAGACGAAGTACTTTTTGTGGGTGATTCGCTGCATCATGATGTTGCCGGTGCAGCGGCAGTGGGCATGCGCTCCGCGCGGATTGTCGAAGAGGGAGTCACCACCCCGTTAACGCACGGGCTTGAGGTTACGGCAGAGCCCACTTATGAAATCGAGGCGCTGACGGACTTGCTGGATATTGTGGATGGGTTGAACAACGCCGGGCAGACATGATTTTGGGGAGAGCAGAACCATGGCCACTGAACAACGCTACCTGCCGGAAACGCCTGAAGAACTCACACCAGGCTGGCTGAGCGAGGCACTACAAACCCGGGTAACTGACATTCGTCAGGAAGTCCTGGGTGATGGTGTAGGCTTCATGGGTGATGTTCTGCGTCTGCACCTGCAGGGTGACAGCGCGGCCCTGCCTGCCAGCGTCGTGGTTAAGCTGCCTAAAAAAGCCAACCGGGTCATGGGCGAAATGCTGGGGGTCTACGAACGCGAGATCATGTTTTTTCGCGAGTTCGGCAGTCAGGTCCCTCTGCGCATTCCCAAAGTTTATTTCAGCGACTTTGACCGCGATAAAGGGTCGGAGAATCAGGCTGAGATACTGCGCAAAATAGATGGCCTGCCGCTTTTCCTGAATGGCGTGATTAACCGGCTGGGACGTCTGGTTGCCGGTTCGAAGAAACGTCGGTATATGCTGATTATCGAATTCCTTCAAGATATGCAGCCCGGAGACCAACTGCAGGGTCTGGATGCCGCGGGCTGCAGTCAGGTGCTTTCTGAGGTGGCGGCCATGCACAGCGCGTATTGGGACAGTCCCAGCATCGACAATCATTTCTGGTTGCTCGATATGGACGTGGATGCCCGGCTGCGTCACGGCATATTTACGCAGCACGTGGACAGTTTTGCTGCAACCGTGCCGGGGGACGTTGCCGACAAGCTGGCCTGGTTGAAACAACATGGCCTGCAGCTGACGCGGCAGTTTTTTGCCGGTGCCCCCAAAACGCTGCTGCACTATGACCTGCGCCTGGACAATGTGGTGTTTGACGGGCCGCACTGTGCCTTTATCGATTGGCAACTGGTGCGCGCCGGCCCAGCGGCTTACGACGTGGCCTATTTCATGGCCAGCGCGCTCCCGGAGCATGCCTCGCGGGAGGACGTGGAGCAGATACTGCATGTTTACCATCAGGCACTGGGGCGTGCGGACTACAGTTTCGATATGCTGTGGCTGGATTACCAGCGCGCGTTGTTGCTGGTCTTGTCGACATTGTCTTCTGTTGAGCAGGTGGATATTGGCGAAGGACGCGGTAAAGACATGATGGAAGCGTGGATGCGCCGCCTGGCCGCGCGGGTGGCTGACGTTGATCTGCAGGCGGTTGCCAGCGCTTAAGGTAAGAAGTAGGCGGACTGGCCTAAAAAGTACTCGATAAAACAACAGCAACACACTGGGGAGACATATGCAGAAGCAACTGGCAGACCAGGTTGCGGTGGTGACCGCAGCAGGCCGGGGTATTGGCAAAGGGATCGCCTTGAGTTTGGCCGCTGCCGGCGCCCAGGTGGTGATCAACTCCTATTCTGAAGCAACCACCGCCCAAACTCTCGCGGAGGTCAAAGCGTTGGGTGTGCCCGCGATAGCACTACCCGGTGATATCACCGAGCCGGAGCAGATGCTGGCATTGCGTGAACTGGCGCTGGCGGAGTTCGGGCAGATCGATATCCTGGTGAACAACGTGGGCGCCGGTCCAAAAAGCATGCCGGCGGCGCAGGCGCATGAACTCGGTGGCGCCGCCATGCTGTGGGACGCGCTGTATCAGCAGAACCTGCTGCCGGTGGTGTTGATGACCGAAGCAGTCATCCCACACATGCGCGAACGACGCAGCGG
>JBCCUW010000550.1:0-2875 GCA_039196385.1 Pseudomonadota bacterium | reverse complement strand
TGGCGATTTGTGAGGGGGTGAGTGCCAGATTCACGCCGGCAGCTTCCAGCACATCCGCGCTGCCGCAGAAACTGGTCATCTTCCGATTACCGTGCTTGGCAACCTTGGCGCCAGCCGCTGCGGCAACAAATGCAGCCGCCGTAGAGATGTTGAACAATTTGTGACCGCTGCCGCCCGTCCCGCAGGTGTCCACAAGGTTCGGGTGATCTACCTCTACCCGCGTGGACAGTTCCCGCATGGTGATGGCTGCGCCGGCCAGTTCTTCAGCGGTTTCGCCCTTCACCCGCAAAGCGGCCAGCAGTGCACCAATTTGTGCGGGGGTGGCTTCACCAGACATGATGAGATGAAAGACCTCGGTAGTTTGGGTCTGGGTCAGGTGGCGACCCTCGACGATTTCCGCCAGTGCCTGTTGAATGTCCATGCTCATATTCGAATCATGCCTGTCAGCTGTTTGTCGCTAGTGTGCGGTGAGGAAATTGTTCAGCAGATCGTGACCGGCTTCGGTCAAGATCGACTCCGGGTGAAATTGTACACCCTCAATGGCCAGATCCTTGTGCCTGAACCCCATAATTTCGTGCATAGTGCCGTCACGCTCGGTCCAGGCAGTCACTTCCAGGCAATCCGGCAGGGTATCTTTGGCGACCACCAGTGAGTGGTAGCGGGTGGCTTCAAAAGGATTAGGCAGATTTGCGAATACACCTTGCCCACTGTGATGCATCATAGAGGTTTTGCCATGCATCACCTCATCTGCACGTATCACCTCGCCACCAAAAGCCTGGCCGATGCTTTGATGCCCCAGGCAGATACCCAGTATGGGGATGTGGCCGCCGAATTTGCTGACCACTTCCAGCGATATACCGGCTTCGTTGGGCGTACACGGCCCTGGTGAAATGACAATTTTTTCTGGCGCTAGACGTCTGATCTGGTCAATGCTGATTTCGTCGTTACGATGGACACTGACTTCCGCGCCCAGTTCGGTCATGTACTGAACGATGTTGTAGGTAAAGGAGTCGTAGTTGTCGATCATGAGGATCATTGTGTAGTTCCTGTGTTAAACCTGAAGATTCGCGGGTCAGGGTGGCGCGGAGCGCCATCAGCGGCTCAAATGCCGCACCGGATCCTGGCCTCGCCAATCCACCGCTGCCTGTTCAATAAAGCTGTAAAACTCCAGTAACTGCGGCGATTTTTCATACACCTCAATGAAATGCCCGCACTTTGCGGTGGCGTCCAGAAACCAGAACTCGGTGCCAGTGGTGGTCATTGAGCGTGTTGCCATGTCAATCCCCTGGGCCGCATAGTCCTGGGCGGCCTGTTGCAGCGAGCTGCACATGGTGGCCACGTGGTGTATACCTTCCGCACCCGGTGCGTACAAATCGCGAAACGGTGATGGGCCATCGCTGTCCTGTTGCACCAGCTCCATCATCACGTTCCCCCACTGGCCATAAGCGGAGGAATGCACGTAGTCGCAGGGTTGGCCGCGGTGCTCGGCCCAGGCCAGTTCAATCTGCCGGATCAGGTAGAAGGGGCCGGCGCCAAAGGTGGCGGCCATTTTCTGTGCTGCCTGTTCAATGTCGCTGACAAAGTAAGCAATCTGCACAACCGGATAGTGACTGGATGGATTCATCGCTACTCCAGTCTTTCCAACTTCGCCTGCACAGCCGCCAGGGCTTGCTGCGTTTCGCGTAACTCGCGCAGTATTTCGTCACGAGTCGGTGCCGTGGTCAGATCGCGCATGCGCTCCGTTTTGGCTTCGTCCAGATTGTTGATCACCACCGCGATAAACAGGTTGACCACGACAAAAGTGCCCAGCACCACGAAGCTGACAAAGTAAGTCCACGCCCAGGGTTCTACAGCCATGGCGGCATACATGATGTCTGTCCAATCTTCGAGCGTGACAATGCGAAACAGAGACAGCAATGCGGTGCCCAGGCTATGCCAGTGAGTTGGATCAATGTCGTGAAACAGGTGGTAACCCGCGACGGCATAAACATAAAAAATGATCGACATGAGCATGAGCACATGGCCCATGCTGGGTATCGAACGTACCAGGGTGGCGACAATCAGACGAAGTTCAGGCAACGTGGAGATCAGCCGCAGCACGCGCAGCAGGCGTGCCAGCCGTGCCAGGGTGGCTAGCTGCCCGGTGGCAGGCAGCAGACTCAGCACGATGATGCTGAAATCGAAGACATTCCAGCCGTCTTTGAAGTAGTGGTGCACCATGGGTGCTTGAGCCGCCATTTTGATAATGGCTTCAATGATAAAAATCGCCAGAAAAAGTTTGTTGGCCCACGCAAACCAGCTGCCATAACTGGCGGTTAACGCCGCTGACGTGTCCAGCCCGATAACGATCGCATTCAGCAGAATCACAGCGGTTATACCGTGATTGAACAGATCACTTGCGCAAATTGTCTGAGCCCAACGCACCATCGAGCCCCTATTCAGACAGGTCGCGAAATTGATTTTCTGCCATGGCTGCGGCGCGGAAAATAGCCCGGCCTTTGTTGAGGCTCTCTTTCCACTCCAGACGTGGCACTGAGTCGGCGACAACGCCACCGCCGGCTTCGATGTAAAGCTTGCCGTCTTTGACCACGGCGGTACGAATGGCGATGGCGGTATCCATGTTGCCGTTCCAGGCCAGGTAACCCACTGCCCCGCCATAGATACCGCGTTTGACGGGCTCCAGCTCATCAATGATTTCCATGGCGCGCACTTTGGGCGCACCCGAAAGTGTGCCCACAGGCAGCGTTGCGCGCAGCAGGTCCATGGCGCTCATGCCGGGTTGAAGTTCACCCTCGACGTTGGAGCAGATGTGCATGACATGTGAGTAGCGTTCAATAATAAATTTCTCGGTGACCTCCACAGACCCCGACCGGGC
>JBCCUW010000549.1:0-2877 GCA_039196385.1 Pseudomonadota bacterium | reverse complement strand
GCACAAAAATATGCGGCGGCCCAGGTTCTGCTGCTTGAGTTGACCGACAGTCAACCGGAGTTGGCGGGTCCGTGGGTCAACCTGAGTTACACCTATCTTGCGGATGGTGACCAGGAAAACGCTGAACTCAGCCTGCAGAAAGCACTGCAAGCTAACCCGAAAAACTGTGATGCGTTGAACCAGTTAGGTGTGCTGGCCCGGCAGAAGGGTGAGTTCACTGCCGCAGAATCTTTTTACCAGCGCTGTATTGACGCGGATCCGAACTTTGCCGCGGCGTATTTGAATCTTGGCATTCTGTACGAGCTGTATATGGGTAAATTAGGCGAAGCGCTGGCGGCCTACAACGACTACCAAGTGGTGCTGCCAGCACCCGACCGGCAGGTGGCGGGTTGGGTAATGGATCTGGAGCGCCGTGTGGGCGCGATTGCGCAGCGCTAGGAGCAACGATGAGTCAATTTCACCCCAGGTCAAATTGTTACGCCGCACCTCAGCATAAAGCCTGGTTGCCCACGACGTTTGCCGCACTGTTGGTGATGGCGCTGCTGGCTTCACCTGTGTGGGCGGCGGACGCAACGCCTTTGCCACAAGCTGATGAAACGACTTCAGCAGAGTTAGCCAGTGTGGCAACTACCCCGGTAACTACCCCGGCAACCACCCCGGAGAATCCGCCGGCGGTAGCGCAAAAGCGGTCGCAGGTAGCAGAAATGCCGGCTGGTGTGATGCAACTTGACGAAACCGTGATCTCCGGCAACCAAGAATTACCCAAAGTGCTTTATATCTTACCCTGGCGTGAACCTCAGGGTCTGCCAGACATTGAGATTCAAGCGGAGTTTACCGAAGCAGAAGTCTTTCGACGTCTGTATCCGCCGGCGTATCGACGCGAGCTGAGCTATTTCGAGACGCTGCGCGGTTTACAAGAGAACATTAGTCCAGATCAGGAGGAGTAGAGATGGATATGTACACAACCCTAGTGGGCTTTTTCCAGGAAGGCGGGCCGTTCATGTACCCCATCGCCGTGGTGCTGGCGTTTGGTCTGGCGATTGCGTTGGAGCGCTACTTTTATCTGGCCAATCAGATGCGTGTGAATCGCAAAGATTACAATGCCATTCTGCCGCTGCTGAAACAGCGTCGCGTGCGTGAGATTGCTGAGCTGACCAAAAAATCCGGGTCTGCGATGGCACGAATCGTTGCCGACGGCGTTAACAAGCAAAGCCAATCCAATGAAGCGGCACGACGTCGTATGGACATCGAGTCGGCCATGGAAGAAGGCCTGCTGGAAGCGCTGCCCAACATTGAACGGCGTACGCCCTATCTGGCTACGTTCGCCAACATCGCGACGCTGTTGGGGCTGCTGGGTACTATTATCGGTTTGATCGCAGCCTTTACCGCTGTCGCCAACGCGGATCCTGCTGAGAAAGCAACCCTGCTTTCACAGAGTATCTCCATCGCGATGAACACCACCGCTTTTGGTCTGATGGCGGCCATTCCTTTGCTCCTGGTGCATTCGGTATTGCAAAGTAAAACCAGCGCCATCATCGAAAGCCTGGAAATTGCCGTGGTGAAGTTTGTGAACCTGCTCGATGGTCACCCGGAAGCGGCTACCGCCGGCGCCAAAGCGCCTGCTCGTGCTGCAGCCAAACCGGCTCGACAGGGCGCCTGATCCTCTCGTTGCGTTGCTAACACATTTACTAAACTGTCAGAACAGCGAGAGTGGGCATGGATCGCGTACGTAAACGAAAACAAAAACATACCGAAGCGGCAGACCTTGATGTCACGCCATTCATGAATCTCATGATTGTGCTGGTACCGGTGTTGTTGCTGTCGATGGTGTTTACCCATACCACAGTGATTGATTTGAATTT
This sequence comes from Pseudomonadota bacterium, assembly GCA_039196385.1. Taxonomy (GTDB): domain Bacteria; phylum Pseudomonadota; class Gammaproteobacteria; order Pseudomonadales; family Azotimanducaceae; genus UBA4421. The sequence goes on along the minus strand of JBCCUW010000549.1, from coordinate 1,015 downwards.
TCCCACGGGTGAAGCGCAGGCTGGGGAGTTTGATCCCGACGCTGTGCATCTTGAGGTGGCGGTATATGAAGATCGCTTTGTGGTGGCGGATGGCCGCGGCGGCACCATCAAGAAGATTCCCAAAGTAGACGGTGAATACGACCTGGTGATGCTGTCAGAAGTCATGCAGGAACTGAAGCGCCGCATGCCGGAAAAGGAAGATATCACCGTATTGCTGCAGGAAGACACCAGCTATCAGACGCTGGTGTCTGTCATGGACAAAGTGCGCTCTTATCCCACGGTACAGGCGATGGAAGTGGTGCAGGCTGAACTGTTCCCGGTGATCTCGCTGGGTGATTCGCCAGGCACGGGCCTGCAGGCAGGAGGCAAATCGTGAGTGGCGTGAACGCACAACGGCGCCGCCAGCGCCAGAAAAAAGGCAAGGCCGCTGGTCTGAACCTGGTCTCGCTGATGGATATTTTTACTATTCTGGTGTTTTTCCTGATGGTAAATTCATCTGAAGTAGAAGTCTTACAGAGCAGTTCCAAGATCAAACTGCCGGACTCCACCTCGGAGCAACGCCCGGACAACAATCTGGTCATCTCCGTCAGTCAGGATGATCTGGTGGTGCAGGGCCGTCCCGTGGCCCGAATTGCTGAGCTGGCAATGCTGAAAGAACCCACCATTGATGGCTTGCGCGAAGAGTTGGAATATCAGGCCAATCGGCGCGGCGAAACCCCGGAAGGTGGTTACGAAGTGACGGTGATGGGTGACAAAGAGTTACCTTACTGGTTGCTGAAACGCATTTTGTTAACTTGTCAGAACACCGATTTTGCGCAGGTTAGTCTGGCCGTAAACAAGGTCAACGGTGCAGGTGAAGAGCTGGTTGATGCAGGCGCCAGTGCAACCGATGCGGGAGTCAGCTCATGAGTGTGATTACCGCCCGCGTCCACGACTTCGCGTTGCCTTGGGAACACAAGCGCGCAGATCGCCAGCGCCTTAAGTATTGGCTCGCAATCTGCCTGAGCGTGGTCCT
>JBCCUW010000548.1:0-2878 GCA_039196385.1 Pseudomonadota bacterium | reverse complement strand
GGCATTGTTGTCTGCCGTTTCCATAGGTCTAGTTTCCGCCGCGCTGTCAGCACCCGTGCTCAGCCAGGAAGTGACCGTTCGTATCACCAACCTGACTCAGGGTATGGCGTTTACCCCGCGCCTGCTGGTCGCGCATACCGATCAGGTCGACCTGTTCGAGGCGGGCACGCCTGCCATTCGGCCGTTGGCCTGGGTGGCAGAAGGAGGCGTCATCGTCGACAGTCAGAACCCAGCGTCAGCCGGCAGCAATTTCCAGTACTACCTGGAAACACCAGAGCGCGCCGACGAGAACACCTGGCAGGCGTTTGGGCTGGGTGGGCCACCGCTGCCTCCGGCAACCATTTCAGCCGACTACACCTTTGATACGGAAGATTTTCCTTACCTGTCGCTTGTTACCATGCTGATCCCGACCAACGATGCTTTTGCAGGCCTGGACGCATGGCCCATCCCCACCGAACCGGGCACGTACAATATTAATCTCAACGCTTACGACTCCGGTACCGAAGCTAATGACGAAATCAGTTCACTGCGCACGGATGTCGTTGAAGCGGTGACAGGCAACGCATTGGGCGGCTACGCGGTACCAGGCATGGCCGGTTCCGGCAATCCCAGCGCCACCAATGTCGGCACTGGGGGGAGCGGCGTCGGCATTCAGATCGACAACGGTACCCTCGTGGACGACGGTGGTGAAGGTATCGTGCATATCCATCGCAATGTCCTTGGCGACACAGATCCCAACGGCGGCATCAGTGATCTGGATTCGCGGGTGCATCGTTGGCTCAACCCCGTTGCGCGCCTCACCGTTATCGTGCCGGAGGGTTAAGCCATGCTTACGTCGAAACACATCAGCACGAGTTTGTTAGCTGCGACCCTGCTCATTGCCGGTTGCGGGGGCGGCGGAGGCGGCGGCGGTGCAGACCAGGCCGCACCGGCACCGGCACCTTCCGGACCACCGGATCTGGTATTTGAATTGGCGCTTACCAATCTTACGCTGGCCCAACCACTCTCCCCGCCAGCCATTGCACTGCACGGCAGTGACTATCGCGCTTTCGTTGATGGGGAACCGGCTTCAGTCGCTCTGGAAATTCTGGCGGAAGGTGGCGATCGCACGGATTTGCTAACGGAGATCACTGATTCCGGCGAGTTACTTGCAGCCTATCAGGATGCTAACCCCGTCGGCCCGCTGTCGATTGGGCCCACTGAACAACTCACCGTTGCAGCGGATAGCGCGGATGATCTGCGCCTGACCGTCGTCACCATGCTGGTCCATACCAACGATGCGTTTACCGGCATCAATGCGGCTGACGTAGCGGGGATGGCTGTGGGTGAAACACGCACCTTCAGCGGCCCGACCTGGGACGCAGGCACTGAAAACAACACCGAAAACGCAGCAACCATGCCGGGGCCTGATTTTGGTGGTGAAGGTTTTGCCGCTGTCCGCGACGACATCATCGATCGTGTGCGGTTTCATCAGGGTGTCGTGACCTCTGCCTCGCTGGAATCCGGTGATCCCAACTCAGCCCTGGCTGAGCGGCATCGTTTCGACAACCCGACCTCCAGGTTGTCAATCACCCGGGTGCAGTGACTTAAATCGGCCGCCGGAGCAATGCCTGCGGGACTGTATGCCATGACTTTTCCATCCCCACGCGGTATGTTTGCTGCTTTGGGGATGGAAAAGAGGAGACAATCTGTCATGGCCAGTTCGTTGGATACTCTGTCACCGGGCGTCTTGGGTTTTGACCCCCAGGACCTCACCAACCGCTACCGTCAGGAAAGGGAAAAACGGTTGCGTCAAGATGCTGAAGCACAGTTTGTGCAGGTGGACCACGACTCACCCTTTGCCAACAAGTATCTGGAGAACGATCCCTACGCCGAAACCGTCGAGCGCGAGCCGATCAATACCGAGCGGGAGGTCATTATTGTCGGCGGGGGATGGGTTGGCATGCTCACCGCGGCGCGTCTGAAACAAGCTGGCGTCAGCGACGTCTGCATAGTCGAAAGCGGCGCCGACTTTGGCGGCACCTGGTATTGGAACCGTTACCCCGGCGCCCAGTGTGATATTGAATCTTACAGTTATCTCCCCCTACTCGAAGAAACAGGCTACATGCCAAAACTGCGGTTTTCTTTTGCCCCGGAGATTTACGAACACGCGCAACGTATCGGCAATCACTTTGATTTGTACAAAGACGCTGTCTTTCAAACCTGGGTCACCGAGCTGAAGTGGCTGGAAGATGAATCCAGGTGGCTGGTGGCCACCAATCGGGGTGATACCATGAAGGCGCGCTTTGTCTGCCTGGGGACCGGTCCGGCCAATCGTCCGCGCCTGCCAGGCATTCCAGGGGTGGACAAATTTCAGGGCCACACGTTTCACACCTGCCGTTGGGACTATAACTACACCGGCGGCAGTCACGCGGGCAATCTGGACAAACTGGCAGACAAGAAGGTCGCGATAATTGGTACGGGCGCAACCGCCATCCAATGTGTACCGGCCCTCGGTGCCAGCGCAGAACAGTTGTATGTCTTCCAACGCACTCCATCCTCTGTCGATACCCGCAACAACTCTGAGACAGATCCGGAGTGGGCGGCAAGCCTTGAACCCGGTTGGCAGGCTGAACGGCAGAAACGCTTTGGTGAAACGCTTCTGGGCGGCGCGTTTTATCCGGAGTTTGCTGATGACGGTTGGACCCGCATGACCCGCAACCTGCGTGATCTGCAAACGCAGGTGGATAACCTGTCACCCGAAGAGTTTAACGAGCTGGCGCAACTGGCTGACTTTAAAACCATGGAGCAGATCCGCAGCCGGGTGGATGCGACGGTGCAGGATCCTGAAGTGGCTGACAAACTGAAAGCTTTTTACAACCAGTTCTGTAAGCGGCCG
>JBCCUW010000547.1:0-2882 GCA_039196385.1 Pseudomonadota bacterium | reverse complement strand
TCGCGAGTTGGCGCGCCGCTTCGGTATTCCTCTCAATCCCGAGACCAAGTTTAAAGGCGAGATGGGCCTTGGCCAGGTGGCCGGCACAACCGTGCGACTGCTGGTGCCTTCCACCTATATGAACAACAGCGGTGAATCGGTGGGCGCGGTGGCGCGCTATTTCAAGATTCATCCCGCTGATATTCTGGTGGTCTATGACGAGATGGCATTCGTGCCGGGTCAAGTGCGCCTGAAGAGCGGCGGTGGTGACAATGGTCACAATGGCTTGAAAAGTGTGCGCAGCGGTTGCGGCAACAACGGCGATTTCCAGCGGCTGCGCATTGGTGTCGGGCACCCCGGGGACAAGCATAAGGTGACCGCGTATCTGACTCAGCACACCGTGCCCGCGGCGGAGCGCCAGGCAGTTGACCTGGCGACTGATCTCAGCGACGCGGTGTTACAGGACATGTTGAATAAAAACTGGCAGGCAGCCATGAATGTGCTGCACACATCAGGAGATAAGTAGTGGGTTTTAATTGCGGTATTGTCGGTATGCCCAACGTGGGTAAGTCCACGTTGTTCAACGCGCTGACCAAGGCGGGGATTGATGCGGAGAACTTTCCGTTCTGCACCATCGACCCGAATACCGGGGTAGTGCCGGTGCCGGATACGCGCCTGGACAAGCTGGCCGAGCTGGTACAACCGCAGAAAGTGATTCCTACAACCATGGAGTTTGTCGATATTGCCGGGCTGGTTGCCGGCGCTGCTCAGGGTGAAGGCCTGGGCAACCAGTTTCTGGCGCACATTCGCGAAACCCATGCCATCGCCCACGTGGTGCGCTGTTTTGACGATGAAAACATTGTCCATGTGGCCGGCCAGGTCTCGCCTCGCGATGACATCGAGATTATTAACACCGAGCTTGCGCTGGCTGATCTAGATACGCTGGAAAAGGTGTATGAACGAACCCGACGGACGGCAGGTTCCGGGGACAAGGATGCCCGCGCTTTGCAGGCGATTCTCGACAAGGTCAAGGAAAAGCTGGAAGCCGGTGACGCGGTGCGCACCGTTGACCTGAGCAAAGAAGAACAACAAGCCATCCGCGAGTTCCACTTTATTACCGCAAAACCGGTCCTGTATATCTGCAACGTGGCTGAAGACGGGCTGGAGGACAATCCCCTCGTCGATCAGGTGCGGGAGATTGCTGCTGCGGAAGGGTCAGAAGTGGTGGTGGTCAGTAATAAAATTGAAGCCGAAGTTGCGGAACTGGCGGACGATGAGCGCAGCGAGTTTCTGGAAGCTTTGGGGATTGAAGAGCCTGGCTTGAATCGGGTCATCCGCGCAGGTTACAAACTGCTGGGTTTGCACCAGTACTTTACCGCGGGGCCGAAGGAAGTGCGTGCCTGGACCATCCCCGTTGGGGCCAAGGCGCCGCAGGCGGCAGGCGTGATTCACACGGATTTTGAGAAGGGTTTTATCCGCGCTGAAGTAGTGGGTTATGACGACTATGTCAGCCACGGAGGAGAGCAGGGCGCCAAAGACGCGGGTCGTTGGCGGCTGGAGGGGAAAGAGTACGAAGTGGCGGATGGGGATGTGGTGCACTTTCGGTTTAATGTCTGAACGCTATCGAGATTAGATTTGGCGAATCCTTCGCCGAAGCACATTCCATAGGCAGTTTTTTTTCAGGTTGTTGCATGCGGGCCGGCCATTGCCAGAATTCCCCTGTGCCAAATCGCTGTGGATACGTCCCTGTACGCTGCCCGGCGACATCCTTGTCGCCGAGGCTTTGTCACAGGGGAATTCTGCCACTGGCCTGCAGTGTGGTGCGGGGCTGAAGACCACTGATCATCAATGATTGTCGGCCCGGTTGTCGCTTGAATTCGGCGAGACCTTGCCAGGGACTAATTCCGACGTCTTATTGTCTGGATGAGAATGCTTGTGTGGCTCGAGGGTGTAGGCATGGGGTGAATCTGCCTTGGCCAAAGCCTCGGCGACACGATGTCGCCGTGGCAGCGCACAGGGATGTGTTCACAGCGGTTTGGGCAGGGCAGATTCACCCCATGCCTTGAGCCACAAACAACCAATCCACAAACGCAGGCACAAAAAAAGGGGCTGAATCAGCCCCTTTTCTGGTCTTGCTGTCAGCCCCGCTATGCGTTGGCTTTGCGCTCCTTCACTTCAGCAATGACCGCTTCCGCCACATTGGTGGGGCACGGTGCGTAGTGGGAGAACTCCATCGAGAACTGGCCGCGACCGGAGGTCATGGTGCGCAGGTCGCCGATGTAGCCAAACATTTCACCTAAGGGGCAATCGGCTTTCACCCTTACACCGGTTGCGCCCGCTTCCTGAGATTTGATCATGCCGCGACGGCGGTTCAGGTCACCGATGACGTCACCGACGTGATCATCCGGGGTAAACACGTCGACTTTCATGATGGGTTCCAGCAGCTGCGGCTTCGCTTTGGGTACCGATTGTCGGTAAGCGGCTTTGGCGGCCAGCTCGTAGGCGATGGCAGAAGAATCCACCGGGTGGAAGCCACCGTCCATCAGCGTCACTTTCACGTCCAGCAGGGGGTAACCTGCCAGCGTGCCTTCTGCCATGGATTGGCCAAAAGCTTTCTCGACCGCTGGCCAGAATTCCCGGGGCACGTTACCGCCGGTCACCTTGGACTCGAACTCGTAGCCGCTGCCTACTTCACCAGGCTCGATAACATAATCGATCTTGGCGAACTGACCGGCACCACCCGTCTGCTTCTTGTGGGTGTAGCTGTCTTCGATAAGCTGCGTGATGGTCTCGCGGTAAGCCACCTGGGGGCGGCCCACGTCAACGTCGATGCCGTGGGTGCGCTTCAGAATATCGACCTTAATATCCAGGTGCAGCTCACCCATTCCTTTCATGATGGTTTC
>JBCCUW010000546.1:0-2894 GCA_039196385.1 Pseudomonadota bacterium | reverse complement strand
GGCCGACCAAGAAGAAGTATGGCAACAAAATCAGCTGGGCTGACCTGATGATTCTCGCCGGTAATATGGCGTACGAGTCGATGGGATTAAAAACTTTTGGTTTTGCCTTTGGTCGCGAGGATATCTGGCACCCGGAAAAAGACATCTACTGGGGCGCCGAGAAAGACTGGCTGGCCGCCAACCGATATGGCGACGACGAGCGCACAGCCGAGGCGTTGGAAAATCCGCTGGCTGCGGTGCAGATGGGCTTGATCTACGTGAACCCGGAAGGTGTCGGTGGCCAGCCCGATCCGCTGCAAACTGCGCAGGATATGCGCGTTACCTTCGCGCGCATGGCGATGGATGATGAAGAAACCGTAGCGCTGACGGCTGGTGGTCACACCGTGGGTAAGGCGCATGGTAATGGTGATGCCGGGGCGCTTGGCCCGGAACCGGAAGGTGCTGATATTGAGCACCAGGGTTTTGGCTGGCACAACCCGAATGGTAGTGGCGTCGGCCGCGATACCGTCACCAGCGGTATTGAGGGCGCCTGGACAGCCCATCCTACCCAGTGGGACAACGGTTACTTTCATTTGCTGTTCACCTACGACTGGGCGCTGCAGAAAAGCCCTGCGGGTGCCTGGCAGTGGGAGCCGGTGGATATCAAAGAAGAAGACATGCCGGTTGACGTGGAAGACCCGTCTGTCCGTCGGAACCCGATCATGACGGATGCTGATATGGCGCTCATTAAAGATCCTGCCTATCGCGAAATTTCCGCGCGCTTCCATGCGGATCCAGACTACTTTGCGGATGTATTTGCTCGTGCCTGGTTCAAACTGACGCATCGCGATATGGGGCCGAAAAGCCGCTATTTGGGTCCTGATGTACCGGCGGAAGATCTGCTCTGGCAGGATCCGATCCCGGCTGGCAGCACCAACTATGATGTGGAAGCCGTAAAAGCTCAGATTCATCAGAGCGGTTTGTCGATCAGCGACAGGGTGTCTACGGCCTGGGACAGCGCCCGCACGTATCGCGGTTCGGACATGCGCGGTGGTGCCAATGGTGCGCGGATACGTCTGGCGCCACAAAACGCCTGGGAAGGTAACGAACCGGCGCGTCTCAATCGTGTGCTGGACGTGTTGACCCCGATTGCCGAGCAGGCCGGCGCCAGCGTTGCAGATGTCATCGTACTGGCAGGGAATACCGCCATCGAAGAGGCGGCTCAGGCAGCAGGGCAGCGGCTGACCGTACCCTTTGCGCCAGGACGTGGTGATGCCGTGGCGGAAATGACTGATGTTGAGTCTTTTGCGGTACTGGAACCCATTCACGATGGTTTTCGCAACTGGCAGCAGGCGGAGTATGCGGTCAGCCCCGAAGAGCTCATGTTAGAGCGCACTCAGCTGCTGGGCTTGAGCGCCCCGGAAATGACGGTGCTGGTAGGCGGCATGCGCGTACTTGGTGCTAACTACGGTGACGCTCAAACCGGTGTGTTCACAGATCGCGTTGGTGTGCTGAGTAACGACTTTTTTGTCAATCTCACCGACATGCAATACAGCTGGAAACCGGTTGGCGAGAACCTTTACGAAGTCCGCAATCGAGAAACCGGTGAGGTCACGTGGACGGCAAGCCGGGTTGATCTGGTGTTCGGTTCAAACTCGATTCTGCGCAGTTATGCTGAGCTCTATGCCCAGGATGACAACCAGGACAAGTTTGTGCGTGACTTTGTTGCAGCCTGGACGAAGGTGATGAACGCGGATCGCTTTGATTTGGGTTGAGTAGCCAGGGCATGCAGCGGTGTGGGATGACGCCGCTGCACCCGCGCCAGGACTGCGCAAGAATTCAGTTCAAAAGTGCAGGTCGAAAGCTCAGTCCCAACGTTCTGGCAGATACTGCGCAACTCCACATACGTTACCTTCGCTATCTTCGAAATAGCCGATTTCACCAACTCCTTCAATCAGGAACGGTGGCATCAGAATACGGCCACCGGCGGCTTCGACCAGTTGCAGGGTGGCTGAAATATCTTCTACTGCAAACGTGGTTTCGAAACCAAACACGGCTTTGCCGTTAGTCAATTCCCGGCGCTCCTGCAGCGCGCCGATTAAGCCATCACCGGCATTGGGTATCTGGTAAAAGTTGGGCGGGCCATATGGTGTAAATTCCCACTCGAAAACTTTTTCGTAGAACGCCCGGGCCCGGGGTACATCATCTGCGTTGATGGCAAAGTGGCGTAGTCTGGCCGGCATGTTGACCTCCTCCAGGGTTGCTCAGGCACAACTGGTTTTGTTCAGGAATAAGCCGTGACGCGCTTGCGCCAAAGTGACAGTATATGCCGCGCGTGCGCCAAACGGCACTCGAAAGATTTGTTGCGTAACGCGGTATTTGACATCAATGGTTTGGGGAGAATCTGTGGCTCCGTTGTCTGGCGCAGTGCGCGCGTTTGTCTATTACACGGTCTTTTCGGCCATCGTGCACTTTATCGGCGAAACCTGGGTGCATCTGGCGTACGGCCAGTTTCTGCCCATGCTGTTAGTCGATTATATTGCGATCAGTCTGCTGCTATTGGGCGCGCTGGGTTACCTGCGTTGGGGCTGGGGTCCCGGGTTGATCTGCGGTGGCTGGGGCTTCACGTTCTGTCTTAACTATCGCGCGTTGTTCTGGCGCGTTGAAGCCATGCTTGATGGTAGCGCAGATGTTGTTATCACCAACACAGCGTATGTGTTGGGTGCTGCCCTGGTGTTATCAGCGGCCGCCTTCTTAATTTCAGTGCTTATTTGTATTGCTGATGCCAAGCGCTCGCCCATCGTACAGGTCACCCCTTAAGCTGCAGAGGAACCAAAGTCTATGCGTGACGCACCGTTGGTACTTTTTCACGATTCGGATGGATGTCTGAATCCTCCCGACGGGAGCGACCTTTC